>JAQVOX010000034.1 GCA_028702435.1 Desulfotomaculaceae bacterium
CATCCCCACTGGAATTTTACCAATAGGAACATGATGTTCGGCTAGTTTCTGTTCAATTGTCCTACGTGTGCCGGACCCCTGTTCGCGCAGTATAATGGTCTCGCCCACCAAATCGGAAATTTGAACGGTATCTAATTTTACCCATGGATGTGAAGGGGCAGCGATTACAATCAATTGGTCCTGCAACCAGGGCGTACAATCCATATTCTCATCCTCAATAGGCATGCCGATAATACCCAGATCTGCTACTCGCTCCCGGACCCAATGTTCAACTTGACCGCTTCCCGATACTTTCAGAGAAATTTCAATCCCCGGGTATCTTTTTATGAATTTCCCAACAAAAAGCGGAAGAAGATATTCCCCTGGAATAGTTCCGGCGCCTATAACTAAATGCCCGGTTTTCAATCCTCTTAGGTCGTCTATTACATTCTGTATTTTTTGATAATGCTTAAGCATTTGCTTTGCCTCCGGATAAAGAAGCTGCCCGGCGACGGTTAAAATCATTCTCTTATCACCACGATTAAATAAAACTACATTAAGTTCCTCCTCAAGCGCCTTAATTTGAAAGCTCACGGCCGGCTGGCTCATAAAAAGTTGGCGAGCTGCCTTTGTAAAACTTTGCAATTCAGCTACCCATATAAAGGCCTCAAGTTGTTTAAAATTGATTCATCATCACCACCACCGGATTACATTACTTAACTGCACTCTTATCTAGATAAGTTCGTGAAAAGATAAAAACCTCCTGCTTTTAAAACTTTCCTAGAATAATTATCTTCTTTAGCAACTATGTAACATTAAGTACTGCCCTAGCAGCAGATATTATTGCCAGCCTGACATACTCTTTAGATAGCCCTCCTTGCAGGTAAACAGCATAAGGCGGCCGAATCGGACCATCAGCACTCAATTCCAATGAGGCGCCCTGGATAAAAGTTCCGGCAGCCATTATCACCGGATCACCATAACCAGGCATAACAGTGGGTTCAGGTAACACGTGCGAGTCCACGGGAGAAGCTCCCTGGAGCCCCCTGCAAAAAGCCACTATCTTTTCCGGCGAGCCTAGGATAATAGCCTGGACAATATCACTACGCAATTCACGGTATTTCGGCATCACTTCAAACCCCAGTTTTTCAAAAAACCTGGCCGCAAAAACTGCTCCCTTGAGTGCTTCCGCAACAATGTGCGGCGCCAGAAAGAACCCCTGGTAAAGCAGCCGCTGGTAATCCGCTGACGGTCCCACTTCCGACCCAATTCCCGGAGCACTCCAACGGTTAGCAGCCATTTCTACATATTTTTGCCTGCCTACCACATATCCTCCGGTGGGGGCCACGCCACCACCCGGGTTTTTAATCAGAGACCCTGCTGCCAGATCGGCGCCCGCTTCTATTGGCTCTTCATCTTCAACGAATTCACCATAGCAGTTATCTACAAAAACAATTACATCAGGCTTCCTGTTTTTAATGAAAGTAACTAGTTTCCTTATTTCGCCGATCCCTAAAGCAGGCGCCCATTTGTAACCACGTGAACGCTGCAGCAGTATCATTTTTATCTTATCGTTTAATGCCGCTTCAATGCCGGGAAAATCCAACCTGCCTCCGGGCAACAGTTCGATCTGGTGATAAGAAATACCGAATTCACGCAGTGAACCGTTTTTCCGGCCCCTTAGCCCGATTACTTCACCAAGAGTATCGTAAGGTTCGCCCTGTATTGAAAGTAGTGCGTCCCCAGGACGTAAAACCCCATATAAACATAAGGCAATGGCATGGGTGCCTGAAACAATTTGACTCCGGACCAGCGCTGCCTCTGCCCGGAATACCCGGGCATAAACCTCCTCCAACGCCTCCCTGCCCCGGTCATCATAGCCGTAGCCGGTTGATCCCTTTAAGTAAAAATCACTTATCCGTGCCTGCCGGAACGCTTCCAGCATTTTAGCATGATTTTTCAAGGCAATATTGTCGATAAGGCGGTAAACAGGCTGCACTTCATTAATTACTTCGTCAGATAGTTGTTCCAGCCCAAAATCCTCACCTGTCACTTTAAACCTCTTCCCCTTCCAAGTCCGCTCTCACGATAGACATTAAGTCGTCACGGCTTAAAATACAATTTTTTTGTATCAAGCGAACAGCCTGGCGGCGGATCGCCCTTTCAATTAAGTTCCTCACCATGCGGGCATTACCGCTGCGCTCGTGCCGCTTGTGCTCTCTTTCAATAATATAACGCAATTCCTCTCTAGCCCCGTGTGCCAAGACATATTGTCTCTGCTGCAACATCAAATCGGCAATAGCAAGGAGTTCCCTGTTGCTATAGTCAGGAAAAAATATATTTATTGGAAAGCGCGAGCGCAGCCCTGGGTTTACCTCTATAAACCAATCCATTTCATCCTGATAGCCGGCCAAGATCAAGATCAGGTTGTCACGGTGGTCCTCCATCCCTTTCACCATAGCATCGATGGCTTCCTTGCCGAAATCCTTTTCCCCACCCCGCGCGAGAGAATATGCCTCATCTATAAAAAGGATACCTCCCAGTGCCTTTTTTATTTGCTCCCTTGTTTTCTGGGCAGTGTGGCCAATGTATTCACCCACCAGATCCGCCCGCTCAACCTCAACAAGATGACCCTTCGGCAAAACACCCGCCCCTTTAAACATCTTTCCCATAATCCTGGCAACAGTGGTTTTGCCGGTACCGGGATTGCCTTTGAAAATCATATGGAGAACGAGAGGCTCACTAATCAGCTTTTCTTTTTGCCTCAGTCTTTGTATTTCCACAAAAGCATAAATCTCTTCGATTAATTTCTTTACTTCCTGTAAGCCGATCAGGGCCTCTAATTCCTCTTCAATATCTCCAGCGTTCTGACGGTGGTGCAATTCCTCCCCGGCATGAGCGTCCCTGGGGGCTGCCTGTAAAGCTGGGTCATTCTTCGTTCTGACCCGGCTATTGAGTACCTTGTACCCAGATTCCCGGATATTTCTACTATGCCATATTATTACTTTCACCGGTCTCAAGCCACCTCCCGGGTATAATCAATAAATTATACGCCCGAGTTTGACAATTACGACCTAAAAAGCCGGCCCCTTAAGAAGAGGGACCGGCTGTCCACGTTAAGAAGAGGGACCGGCTGTCCACGTTAAGCTTTCCTGAAATATGTTATTAAATTATACTCCCCTTGTTTCAGATAAAGTTGTACTCACAGGTTTTAGTGGTTCAATGGTAGAAATCGCATGCTTATAAACCATCTTCTGCTTACTATCACTTTCCATAATTACTGTAAAATTATCAAATCCCCTTACCAGGCCTTTTAGCTGAAAACCATTTACGAGGAAAATGGTAACAGGGATATTCTCCTTCCTGCACTGATTCAAAAAGGCGTCTTGTAAATTAATCTGGGGTTTAGTCATAGGAGATCCCTCCGTTGGAATATTTTTCTTTACTGTTTCTATAAATATTAAAATACTCCTTCTATATATCCGGTAATTTCTTGAGCTGCGTCATCAAGTCGCCTGCGCGAACCTGTTTCAATCCACTTAATCCGTTCATCGCGGCGAAACCACGTCAATTGTCTTTTGGCAAAACGCCTGGTGTTCCTTTTTAAAAGTTCAACTGCCTGTGGAAGCAAAACCTCACCGGTCAAAAACAATTGCATCTCTTTATAGCCCAGCCCTTGCATGGAAGTAAGCCGGGGACTATAGCCGGCATTAAGTAGACTTTGCACTTCTTCCACTAAGCCTGCTTCGATCATGTCCTCCACTCTTTGTTCAATTCGCCGGTAGAGTGTTTTGCGCTCCATTGTCAACCCGAAAATTACCAGGCTATATAAGGGCTCCGCATATTCTATCGTTTTCGGATAGCTTGAGAGTGGCTTTCCAGTAAGATAGTATACTTCAAGGGCACGAATTACTCGTCTTACATCCCTGGGATGCAACTTGCCGGCAGTTTGCCGGTCAACCCCGCTTAAACGCCGGTGGAGTAATTCATAGCCGTACCTTGCAGCCTCTTCTGATAGCCGGGACCGCAATGCTTCATCCCGGCAAGCTCCGGTGAAGTCATAATGATCTATAACAGACCTGACATAAAGCCCGGTTCCACCAACCAATATAGGTAGTTTACCTCTTTCATAAATATCCGCAATTACCTCTCGGGCCTGTTTTTGAAAAACCGCTACGCTATAGTCCTGATCCGGCTCAATGATACTAATCAGGTGATGCGGAATACCTCGCATTTCCTTCTCAGATGGTTTTGCTGTGCCGATATCCATATGCCGGTATACCAGCATCGAATCGGCTGATACAATCTCCCCGCCAACCTTACCGGCCACCTGTACCGCAACTTCACTCTTACCTGTTGCCGTCGGCCCTGTAATCACCAGTAATGGAGGTAAACACTTGTTATTTTTACCCATTTTTAAACGCCCTGCCCATCCATTACCCCATATACAACAGGGGCATACCTCCCCCCTAAAACATTATTAAAACCCAGGCGTCTTAATTCGCTGCTATCTCGCCCTTCCTTCACTACCACACGCTTTACCGCTACTTTTAAAGCGAGGCGAATTGTTTCCCGTTCAAGGGAGTCGGGGTCTGCCAGTGTACGCATAACATTTATCGCCGGTGACTTGCGCCTGGGCAAGCGGAACATCGGATCAAAATAGACCACGTCGAAACTGCCGGGAGGCAACATTCGCAGGTACTCCCGGTGATCAACCGGAATAACCTGCACCCTGCGCAGGGCGGTAGCAATATCCCGGTCAGATTCCGGAAAAGCTGCTATACCTCTGTTTACTAAAAAGGCAATTATTTCCGAATTCTCCAGTCCGACCACCCTGCCGCAGGCGCCGGTCACAAAACTAGCGACTATCGCGTCAGTACCAAGCCCCATAGTACAGTCCAAGACGGTATTCCCCGGACCAATAGACATGGCTTCAATCATCTGGTCAGTTTTCCCATTGTTTAACTCCTTTATACGCAACATGGCAAGACTTGGATGGAAAAAGAATTCCCCGGCGCGGGTAACACAAGCTACCCTTTGTGGCGAAACTACCACGATCCCTTCTACTTCAAGTGCCGCTGCAATGGCTTCCAGGGAACAATCACCCCTGCCTATGTATGGAACTGCCAGTTTTCTGGCTATCTGCCGTGCCTGGCATACCAAATCCGTTGTCTGGCTCCGGGACGTTGTAACAGCTAACTTTAGCGACCTCATTATACTACCTCTTGAAACGGTTTTCTAAATCACGTTTGGAGAGATGGATAATTGTAGGCCTGCCGTGCGGGCAGGTAAACGGGTTTTCTGTCAGGGTCAATCTATGCAAAAGCGCTTCCATGGCGCTCAAAGACATCGTTTCTCCAGCTTTTATTGCCCCCCTGCACGCTACTGAAGCAGCTAGCCGCTCCATGAATTCAAGCCGGCCCGGGATTAACCCTTTTTCCTTAAAGTAGTCAATAATATCTAGAAAAAACTCTTTCTCCAAACCAGCCGGTAAATAAGCCGGCGCCCCTCTAAGTAAAAATGTATTACCACCGAAATGCTCAATGATAAACCCAGCGTCGGTAAACCAAAGTACCAACTCACTAAGAATAGATGTTTCCCTATATTCCAGTTCCAGCGTCACCGGAACCAGAAGGCACTGACTCGAATGCTTACCTTGCCCGGCCAGGAACTCTTCATATAATACTCTTTCGTGTGCAGCATGCTGGTCAATAATATAAAGTCCATCTCCACTACCCGCCAAAATATATGTTGGCAGAAGTTGGGCAAGGGGTTTAAGCAAGGGCAGCTTTCCGATATCATTCTCCTCAAGCCCTTCTTGTTGAGCCAACACGGGGGCATTATCCGGTTTGCTGTATATCACTTGAACCGGAACACTGCCCTCTTGCTCCTGTTTCGTCCTGGTAAACAGCGGGGCCGGCCCGGATTCCCGCGGAAACAAGGCCGGGACCTGTGTGAAGGCTTTTTGATCGTAATTTTGGCGATGGTTTTTATATCTTCGTTCAATAACTGCCGCAGGAATAACTGACCGCTCGCGCAACACACTCCTTAGCGCCCCGGCCACCAGGCGGGCAATCCTTTCCTCTTCCAGCAAGCGCACTTCCAGTTTGGCCGGGTGTACATTAACATCCAGCTCTTCCGGCGCTACCGACAAGGACAATACCGCCACCGGCTTTCGCCCCTTAGGCAGCAAGGTGCGGTAAGCATCTTCAATAGCTGCAACTATCGCCGGGCAACGGACATACCGGCCATTGACGATGATGGTCAGATGGCTGCGCGTGCTGCGACTTAAGGAAGGCTTACCCGCATAGCCTTCAACAGATAGATTCCCATCTGCAGCAGTTACCTTGAGCATTTCCTTCCCCAACTGAGCACCATAAACCGATGCTATCGCGTCAATTAGCCTGCCCGTGCCAGGGGTATAGAAAACACGCCTGCCCTGGGTCCTCAACTCTATGCGTACACCGGTCCTGGCAAGAGCCATTCTAGAAACCTGTTCGCTAATTAATGCGCCTTCTGCGGTGGAACTCTTCATTGTTTTACGCCTGGCCGGTGTGTTATAAAACAAATCCTTAACCTCAATAATAGTACCGGCCGGACAGCCTGCCGGCGCAACCTTGACAATGGAACCGCCCTGGACTTCAGCGCGGGTACCCAAAACCGAACCGGAAACACGGGTAGTCATAATTACCCGTGCTACTGACGCTATGCTTGGCAATGCTTCCCCGCGGAAACCCAGTGTGGTCACCCGGCTCAAATCGGAGGCAGTCCTAATTTTACTGGTGGCGTGGCGCTGAAAAGCCAGATTTATGTCTTCACCGGCTATGCCACAACCATTGTCGGTAACAGCGATCCCGGCCAGTCCACCCTCGGTTAAATCAATAGTTATTATTGATGCGCCGGCGTCGAGGGCATTTTCTACCAATTCTTTTACCGCTGAAACCGGCCGTTCAACCACCTCACCCGCAGCAATCTGCCCGGCTGTGATTTCATCCAGAATAACTATGCCAGACACAGCGCACCCCCACCTCCTGCCGGCAGCCGCTTTCCCCCTAGTATCGCCGAACCTTTAATCGCCAGTTGTTTTTGGATTTCTGCTGTTCATTATATCACGCACTACTATAATCCAAAAGGAAAACCACGGAAACGGTTGTCATTATTGCAGAGGCATGGCAAACAAGCCCTGCTTTAAACAAGTATATGGACCTGTATGGTATGTATGGTATAATTTAATGAACAACTATCAAGATAAGCTGTGAGGAAACATGCTTAACAAGTTTTCGCGAACTGAATTACTGATCGGAAAAAAGGCATTAGAAAAGTTATCCCGGAGTAAGGTTGCCATTTTTGGAATTGGCGGGGTAGGCACATATGCAGTTGAGGGGCTCGTGAGAGCCGGGGTCGGCAAGTTTGTGCTGGTGGATGATGACTGTATCTGTTTAACTAATATTAATAGGCAACTTCACGCTACCATAAAGACAATAGGTAAGCCAAAAGTCGAGGTGATGAAGGATAGAATTCTTGATATTAACCCGGGCGCTGAAGTCACTGCCATTCAAGTCTTCTACACGCCGGAATGCGCCTTGGAGCTGGTCAAACGGGAATATGACTATATTATTGATTCAATCGACACGGTAACCGGTAAGATTGACCTAATTCTAAATGCCCAACAGCAAGGCATTCCAATAATAAGCTGTATGGGAGCCGGCAATAAGCTTGATCCAACTAAATTTCAAATTACCGATATATATAAAACTTCAGTTTGTCCATTGGCCAGGGTAATGCGAAAGGAGCTAAGAAAAAGGGGGGTAACTTCTCTAAAGGTCGTTTTTTCGAAGGAAGAGCCACTCAAGCCTCAGGAAAATGACGGTTCCGGTTGCCGGTATAACCGTACCTGCCTTGGAAGTACAAAAGAAACTTGTACCGTTCGCCGTCAGGTTCCCGGCAGTATATCATTTGTACCCTCAGTAGCGGGCCTAATAATGGCAGGTGAGGTAGTAAAGGACTTGATTAACAAATAGAAACTGTAAGTCTAATATCATATTATACAGAAAAGGAGCTTGAAATAGAGTATGGCCCTTGTTAACGAAAATTATCTTAAGCTACCCGGCAGTTATCTTTTTTCAGAAATAGCTAGGCGGGTCAACCAGTTTAAAAAAGACAACCCAGACCTTGAAATAATCAGATTGGGGATCGGTGATGTGACGCGGCCATTACCTCCCGCGGTAATTGAGGCCATGAAAAAGGCAGTGGATGAAATGGGCCGGCCGGAAACCTTCAGGGGTTATGGACCGGAACAGGGATACGAATTTCTTACTGAAATAATAATCGAAAATGATTTTAAGCCACGGGAAGTGGCACTGGCTGCTGATGAGGTATTTATCAGCGATGGCGCCAAGACTGATACAGCTAATTTCCAGGAACTTTTTGGCATCAACAACATTCTGGCAGTAAGCGATCCGGTTTACCCGGTTTACGTTGACAGTAACGTCATGGCCGGACGTACCGGCCCGGTAAACCCAAACGGACAGTTTGAAAAAATAGTCTACCTACCTTGCACGGTGGATAACGGCATGAAACCGCCATTGCCAAAATCTAGAGTAGACATAATCTACTTATGCTTCCCCAACAATCCTACCGGCATGACTCTTTCCAAAGAGGAGCTAAGGCTGTGGGTAAATTATGCAAAAGCAAACCGGTCCGTAATTTTATTTGACGCCGCCTATGAGGCTTATATACATGAGGAAGGAGTACCCCACAGTATATTTGAAATTGATGGCGCCCGTGAGGTGGCAGTTGAATTCAGAAGCTTTTCCAAAACCGCAGGTTTCACCGGTACCAGGTGCGCTTACACCATTATACCTAAAGAAGTAATGGTTTATGATTTCAACGGCAGGACCCATAGCTTGAACGAGCTGTGGCTGAGAAGACAGACAACCAAATTCAACGGAGTTTCTTATCCGGTACAGGTTGGAGCAGCTGCAGTTTACTCCGAAGAAGGTAAAAAACAGGTTAGAGAAACGATAAATTACTACATGGAAAATGCCAGGATCATCAGAAATGGCCTAGAAAAAGCCGGATACAAGGTGTTTGGCGGGGTAAACGCCCCCTACATATGGTTTAAAACTCCTAATAACATGAAATCCTGGGACTTTTTCGACAAGCTTATGAACGACGCCAATGTGGTGGGAACTCCCGGAGCCGGCTTTGGAGCAAGCGGGGAAGGATACTTTAGGTTAACTGCCTTTGGCTCTAAGGAAAATACTGAAAGCGCAGTTGACCGAATTATAACGAGGATGTAATGATTTACATAAACGCTAATAATATTTAAAAAAGCCGCAACACGCGGCTTTTTCTATTGTTATGAATTTATAAAGTTCTATATCCAACACAGCATGAATCATGCTATGTTGACTCTACATATTAAACATATTGACCTATTCATTATTACTGGTAATAATGACTGCCCTGGCGTCATTATCCCAATCAACTATGCAGCCCATTGTTTCCGATATAAACCTTAACGGAACCAGTGTCCTATCGTTAATAATCCTGGCAGGCACATCCAACGTAACTAATTGACCATTAATATAGGCATCACCACCAATAACCAGCTTAATCTCGGTGCTTGCCTTAACAACTGTGACTGTTTGAGTTTCCCCGGACCACTGGACATCAGCACCAAGTGCTTCGCAGATAGCACGAAACGGCACCAGCGTCCGTCCATCAACAATAACAGGCTTAACATCAAAAGTCATAAACTCCCCATCTAAGTTAACAATAATATCGTCATTAACACCTGGTGGCTTAATGGTAAATTTAATCATAGGGGCATAACCCGTGTCACTGTTGTTTGTAGCAAAAGCCTTATAATAATATACTCCTGGGTTTAAACCGGAAACAGTTTTACTAAAAGACTTTTCCACATACTCGTTAACACCGACTACAAATTTATGGGAGGTCGTATTATCAGTGCCATAATAAAAACCATATTCTTTTATTTTTCCGTAACACTTGGTCATCTGACCGTTTAAAGTTACCGTGTCGGCTGTAAGGTATGTTGCGCTATTTGTCTCCACCTCCGGTGTCGATGACGAACTTCACCCGCCGTATGCATTATTCAAATCGTAAAATACACTTGAGTAAACCAAGAGGACCAGGAAAAGCAGAGAACTAAGCAACTTACGACAATTAATTTGTAACACTCGTTTTTACCCCCCTTGATGGACAATGATTTTCATCAAAGCTTTCTACAAATTATTATTAATTCCTTTATTTTTTTATAACGCCACTTTTTTATTTGATTTTTATTTTTAAAACCGGCCAAACTAAAATTAGGAGGTGACGAGTGAGCGTTTTCAAAGTTATTCACAAAATATTATTTATGTAAAACTTACCGGGAGGAAAAACCTGATGACAAAAAAGCTAATCAAAAAGAAAAATAAGCAGGGTAAGGATAATACCTTGAATGAAATCAGCTCAGAGCTAACCGGCGAAAACAGAATCATGGGCGAAGTAACCAAAGACGATATCGTAAACAAGAAGCCAAAAATCAAAAATTCAAAATAACGATACAATAAGCAGGCCATATTCAAACCGGCCTGCTTAAATCTTAACGATTCTTTTTTTTCTTATCTTTCTTACCAGTTCGACCCTCTGTTTTTTGTGAATTATTACGTCCGGTTATTTGCTCAATAGGTTTATCCTGTTCGGAAACTATACTCTTTTTAATACAAATGTACTGATAATAAACATAAACAAATGCTGCATAAAGCGGTAACGCCAGAAAAAACTTTATATCAGAGCGTAACCAGGGCAGTGAAAATAATATAATACCTACCGCTGTGACCGCCAGCGCAAGCCAGCGCCATTTTTTTGCTTCCTCAGCCTTATCCATAATTATCACCCGGTGATGATTTCTAGATTACGATATAAGATTCCTGCTAGCAATGGTTGACATTAAAATAAATAGTGGTGTAGTTATTTCAGTAGACTTAACGATAACAACGTTTTTTATACCAATCAAGCGAATATAAAAAAGATACAAGGTCTTGGCTAGTATCCAAAAAACTTGTATCTTTTGGTTTCTTTATCTGGTGCGGCAGAAAGGACTTGAACCTTCACGAGCGTATTGCCCACTAGAACCTGAATCTAGCGCGTCTGCCAATTCCGCCACTGCCGCATACTTCATTACTGCATTAGCCGCATAGCTACTATAGCATAAACGCGTTATTTTTGTCAACAACCCTTCACTTTGATTTTAGTTTTTACTTCCAGTAAGATCAGGGCAGCTGATGATTTAGCAAAAACCAAATAAAACTGTAATAACGACAAAAACACCCCCTTTATAAAGCTAATCTAAACAGGTATAATAAATTACAGGGGTGTTAAATAATGGCAACAAGCAGATCCAGCCAATTAAAAGGAAAGTATGTACCCGATCAAGATGGAAAACTAAAACACAAGTTAAATCTCATCGAGTTTAATATAAATGTACCCGTTTCGGTTTCTTATAACTACCATGGCCTTCTTTCCAATAGTGCTACATCCTGGTATAAAAAAGTTTGGCTCTGGTTAAAAAACAACATTATGTAAAGTAATAGCTTGGCATACTATATACTATAACACCTGCGTTTGATAGTCTGTAATCACTACTGTTCCCTGGGCGTGGATAAAATTTACTACAGCCGCTAAAACTTGGTGTACGTGTGACTGCTTATTGCTAACAAAGGCTACTCCCAGGGTGGAGCGCTGCCAGGTATCCTGTTGTCCTACTTCAGCTATGGACACATTAAACCGCGCTTTAATCCGGTCGATTACACTTTTTAGCACCCTTCTTTTCTCCTTGAGCGAGTTTGCCTCGCTCAGGAATAATTCCACAGTTAAAACCCCGATTAACATCAAATTCCTCCGGTTAAGACAAATACCATCAAAATTTATTATACGATCACGGCTTTAAAGGTATTTCTTTATTTCTATCCATTGATCAAGCAAACCGTCCGGTTTTAACAACTCCAATTCATTCCTGCTGGCCAGTCCCCAGGTGACTCCCAGGGTAAGTGTGCCGGTATTCTGCCCGGTTAATATGTCAAAGCTGGTGTCACCAATAAAAATTGACTGGTCAACCGTGGCTCCCAGCACAGTTAAAGCTTTCACAAGCGGCTCCGGGTCCGGTTTATGTTTTAATACATCGTGCGCGGTAACAATGACGTCCATAAAACGGTCCAATCCGGTGTGGGCAACTGACCGCAAGGTAACCGGCCTTCCTTTAGAAGTGACTATGCCCAATTTCAGACCCCGGCTTTTTAGAAAACTCAATATCTCTAAAGTACCCGGATACAGCCTGGTCATCCGGTCATGGTCAATTTGGTAATAATGCTGATAAAGCTCAATAAAAAGTGATTCCTTTTCCCCTGCAAAGTGTTTACCGATTTCTGTTAATGGATACCCGATTAGCTTCACGACATCATCGTCACCCCAGGGTATCTTCATGTCTCTAAATACTTTCCGATAAGTCTGGACAATAAGAGGTAGCGTATCCACCAGAGTACCATCAAGATCAAATAACACTGCTATGTTATGCACAATTAACCCCTTTCCCATATTATTCTACTTCCATAATCATAACGGGGGTAAAGTTAATGAAATCAGCACTGACAAGATGAAAGTTCATTCCCCAGGCATAATCCGGCAGGCGTAGTCTCACCGCTTCTGAATGCAGGTGACCGTAGACCACAGAGTGCACACCGTAGCTTTGAAACAGCTCAATCATACCGCTTCTTTCATGGCTCTCAGTGGTGGGCATAAAGTGAGTAACCGCAAAAATTGTTTCTACCTTGTCCTTGATTCCGGCCAGTGAATTTTCCATTCTAATTAATTCACGACGGTAGATTTTCAGATCTTCTTCATTAAAGTTAACATCATTCGGACAGTTCCAACCCCGGGACCCACAAATAGCTAGGCCACCAAATACCAGATGATCATTCTGAATTACCCGCATATTAGGGGGCAGCGCCGCCCGAACCTGGGTCAGACTCTGCCACCAGTAATCGTGATTTCCCGCTACCCCAACAATAGTTCCCGGCAAAAGGCCCAAGAAATCCAAATCGTAACGGGCCTCCGCAAGTTTCAACGCCCAGGAAAAATCACCGGGCATCAGAACTAAATCTTCCGGGCTTACCAGCTGAAGCCAGTTTTCATAAATCTTACGGTAGTGATCGTGCCATTCTTCCCCAAAAATATCCATGGGCTTATAGGTCTGAACATGTTCCCAATGATGCGGATCAACGGGACCTTTGAAGGAAAAATGGGTGTCACCAATACCGAAAACCTTCAAGCTTTTTCTCACCTGCACATATTTAATCTTTGCCTAACCCTGGAAACAACTAAACCGGGTGCATGACAAACCAAACCTTTACACGCACAAGCAAGTTCTTAATTACATATAATATCCAATATGACTATTATTTCTTCAATGTTGCTAATTACAGTCATAATTTAGGTATGAATAAATAAAACACATAATAGCATGCGGGAGGGAATAGATAACCCCTCCTGCTTAGGACACAATTTAGCAAATATAGTTACCTAGGGAAAAGTTAATAAACATGAGCTTGCTCTTCTCCAGTGAGCACTCTGAGTCCTCCGGCAGCAAGCGCCTCCATTTCGTTCTCCCCTGGATAAACCTTTACCGGGGCAATAAAGCTGACTCTTTCTTCGAGCCAGTGCATCAGCAGCTTGCTATGGGCAATGCCACCCGTAATAACAATAACGTCTACATCGCCTTTCAAGACGACTGCACACGCGCCTATTTCCTTAGCTACCTGGTAGCCTATAGCCTCGTAGATTAAACGTGCCCGGCTGTCACCCTCATCAATACGTCTTTCTACGGTCAGGGCATCACTCGTCCCCAGGTATGCTGCCAACCCACCTTTTCCTATTAATTTTTTCATCATCTCATCCTTAGTGTAGCAGCCGCTATAACACATTTCCACCAGTTTGCCCACAGGTAAGCCTCCGCTCCGCTCCGGCGTAAAGGGACCGTCTCCCGCCAGCGCATCATTAACATCAATAACCCTACCCCGCGAGTGAGCACCGACGGATATTCCACCACCAAGGTGCGCCACAATAAGATTAATTTCATTATAAGCCTTCCCCAATTCTTCCGCCGCCCGCCTGGCTACGGCCTTATGGTTAAGGGCATGAAACAGGCTTTGCCTGGGGTTCTCCGGCATTCCTGAAATACGCGACACCGGCGCTAACTCATCAATACACACCGGATCCACAATATAAGACGGGATCCCTAATTCACCGGCAATTGAATGGGCAATCAACCCACCGAGGTTCGAGGCGTGCGCCCCGCGCTCCTGAGCCTTCAAGTCACGCAGCATCGCCTCGCTAATCAGATACGTTCCGCCAGGAACAGGCCTCAGTAACCCGCCCCTGCCCACAACAGCATCCAGTTTTGCCGGTTTTATGCCGGAATTTATTAATGTCTCCATCACAAGTTTACGCCTATAGGCAAACTGCTCAATAATTCCATCAAATTCCGCCAGGTCATCGCTGCTGTGCCGTAATGTTTCCGAGTATAAGGGATCATGGTCGCGAAACACTGCAAGTTTTGTTGAAGTCGAACCAGGATTTACGATCAAAAGTAAAAAACTCTTCAACTCGCACCACACTCCTAATCCTGAAAAGCCAGGATCAAAATATTAGGCGCACATCCGGTTAGGCTGTGCGCCTAAGCAGGTGAAAAACCTTTTCGGGGCAATACCCCCCGGCTACTTTCCTCTATTGGCCATTAGCACCCCGATAGCCACTGAAACTAGTTTTGCCTCTGAAGAGTCCGCTCGTGAGGTTAATATTACCGGAGCACTGGCGCCCACGACCAACCCGGTAATCTTCGCCCCACCCAGAAATACCAATGCTTTATAAAGGACGTTGGCCGCATCTATATTATCTAAGACTAGGATATCCGCTTGGCCGGCTACGGCGCTTTTCACGCCCTTAGCCCGGGCAGATTCCATGGATAGGGCCAAGTCCAGCGCTAACGGCCCGTCAACGATACAGTCCTTGATCTGACCTCTTTCCGCCATTTTAGACAGCATACCGGCATCAATAGAACTGGACATGTCGGGGTTTACCAGCTCCATATGAGCAATGATCGCCACCTTAATATTTTTCATATCCAGGGACTTAGCAACGGATACAGCATTCTTGACCATATCGACCTTTTGGGCAAAGGTTGGCTTAATATTCATCCCGGCATCGGTCATTAACATGAGGCGGTTATAGCCGGGAGATTCGAACACGGCAACATGGCTTAATACTTTTCCGGTCCGGAGCCCGAAGTTTTTATTCAAAACCCCTTTTAAGACCGTTGGCGACTGGACAGCGCCCTTCATCACCATATCGGCTTCCCCATCATGGACCATCATTACTGCTTTTTTGACGGCATCCTCGATTTCCGGCTCGTTGATTACCTCCAGGCCGGAAAGATCAATATTTCTTTCACCGGCTATTCGGGTAATTTTTTCAGCATCTCCAACCAGTACGGCCTTAGCAATGCCACTTTCCTGACAATCCCTAGCTGCCTCCAAAACCTGATCGTCCTGGGCCACCGCAATGGCCACTTTTTTGGGCGGGCATTTCTTGGCTGCTTCCAGTATATCCGTAAAACTTTTCAAACTTAAACCACCTCTTTATTTTTGTGTATCATGTCTTTAAATTTTAATTCTTCTTTAATATCCTAACTAAAGCATAAAATAACGCTATTTTCCTATTACTAACTATAAGTTAATGTTAATGCACTGTCAAACCTTTTCAGGAGTA
>JAQVOX010000150.1 GCA_028702435.1 Desulfotomaculaceae bacterium
TTATAATCCTCAATTCTTTCCATTAATGTCTGCATGATATTCTTGCAAAGATTTTAAGTTGGTTTCCTTGTAATTATTTTCCTTATATGCTGCAATGCCTTTGGCGCTGGCCAGTGCTGCGGCCGGAGTAGTAATATATGGAACGTTATATTTGATTGCTGTCTTGCGAATATAAGAGTCATCATATTTACTGAGTTTTCCAGACGGGGTGTTAATCACCAGATTGATCTCTTTATTGGTAATACCATCGACTATATTGGGACGACCTTGATATAATTTTTTAATAACTTCTGTATTAATTCCATTTTCTTTCAAGAAATGGTGGGTTCCGTCCGTTGCTTTAATATTAAAGCCCAGCTTGGTAAATTCAATAGCTGTTTCCAGTACAGCAGGTTTATCCAGCTCGTTTACACTGATTAGAACCGTTCCGGATATAGGTAGGGGAGACTTGGTGGCGTCTTGAGCTTTATAATATGCCAGGCCAAATGAACCCCCCATGCCTAAGACCTCGCCGGTGGAACGCATTTCCGGTCCCAGTAGCGGGTCGACTTCCTGAAACATATTGAACGGGAAGACAGCCTCTTTTACCCCAAAATGAGGGATTTCCTTGGAGGCGAGACTTTTAACCGGGGACTCCGCGCCGGTGATGCCCGCCATAATTGTTTCTGTGGCTATTCGGGCCATGGAGATATTGCAGACTTTTGATACCAGCGGAACGGTCCGTGAAGCCCTTGGATTAGCTTCCAGAACATAAACCTTATCATCGGCAATAGCGTATTGCATATTCATCAGGCCAACCACGTTTAGTTCTCTGGCAATTTTCTTCGTGTATTCTACAATTGTTTCGATATGTCTGTCTTCTATACTGATCGGCGGAATCACACAGGCTGAGTCTCCGGAGTGGATGCCTGCCAATTCAATATGCTCCATTACCGTCGGCACAAAAGCGTCGGTGCCATCTGAGATGGCGTCCGATTCTGCTTCAATCGCGTTCCTCAGAAATCTATCGATAAGAATCGGTCTTTCCGGAGTAACCCCGACTGCGGCAGCCAGATACTGGCGAAGCATTTCCTCATCATACACAACTTCCATGCCGCGGCCGCCTAAAACATATGAAGGCCGGACCATTAAAGGATAACCAATCCTGTCGGCTATATCCAGGGCTTGATCAATATTCACCGCCATACCGGCTTCCGGCATGGGGATATCAAGCTTCTCCATAATTTGCAGGAACCGGTCGCGGTCTTCGGCCAGGTCGACAGTGTCCGGGGTGGTACCGAGAATTTTAACCCCGGCTTGAGCCAGTTCACCGGCGATATTTAAGGGGGTCTGCCCGCCGAACTGAATGATTACCCCCAAAGGTTTTTCTTTTTCGTAAATGCTTAAGACGTCTTCCACTGTCAATGGTTCAAAGTAGAGCTTATCCGAGGTGTCATAATCGGTGGAAACCGTTTCCGGGTTGCAGTTGACAATAACCGTTTCATAGCCCAGGTCGCGCAGGGCAAAGGCCGCATGCACGCAGCAGTAGTCAAACTCAATGCCCTGGCCAATCCGGTTCGGGCCACCGCCGAGAATCATCACTTTCTGCCGGTCGCTGCTTGGGCTCCGGTCTGTGATGTTATAGCTGGAGAAATAGTAGGCCGCATTTTCGACACCACTTACCGGGACTGCCTCCCATCCTTCAACCAGCCCTAAAGCGGTCCTGTGCTCACGAATTTCCGTTTCCGGCAGGTTTAGCAGCATCCCTAAATAACGGTCCGAAAAACCGTCTTTTTTAGCCCGGACCAGCAGTTCGTCCGGCAGGCGCTCTTCTTTATACTTTAGTATCTCTTCTTCCAGCATGACCAGTTCTTTCATTTGCTGAATAAACCACGGTTTGATATAGGTCAGCCGGTAAAGCTGTTCGACTTGGGCGCCTTTGCGCAGCGCTTCATACATAATAAACTGGCGTTCACTCGAAGGCTCTGCAATAAGCGAAAGCAATTCTTCCAGGGGACGCCGGTTAAAATCCTTAACGAAACCTAACCCGTAACGGTTGGTTTCCAGGGATCGAATGGCCTTTTGAAACGCTTCTTTGTAGTTTTTACCGATGCTCATCACTTCGCCGACAGCCCGCATCTGCGTCCCCAGATTGTCCATGGAACCGGGGAATTTTTCAAAGGCCCAGCGGGCAAACTTGATCACAACGTAATCGCCGGAAGGGGTGTACTTATCCAGGGCGCCCTCCCGCCAGTAGGGAAGTTCGTCAAGTGTTACGCCTGCTGCCAGCATGGCCGAAATAAAGGCGATGGGAAAGCCGGTGGCTTTTGAAGCTAAAGCGGACGAGCGGGAGGTCCGGGGATTGATTTCAATAATAACCACCCGGCCGGTTTTAGGATCGTGGGCGAACTGAACATTAGTGCCGCCAATTACCCCGATTGCCTCCACAACGTCATAGGCGTATTTTTGCAGGCGCTGCTGAAGCTCGGGGCTGATCGTCAGCATCGGCGCTGCACAGATGGAATCACCGGTATGCACCCCGATAGCGTCAATGTTTTCAATGAAACATACTGTCAGCATCTTATTATTGGCGTCCCGTACAACCTCCAGCTCAAGTTCTTCCCAGCCAAGTACGGACTCTTCAACCAGGACTTGACCAATCATGCTGGCGGTGATCCCCCGGTTGGCAATAGTCCTTAACTCTTCAACATTGTAAACCAGGCCGCCCCCGGTGCCTCCCATAGTGTAAGCCGGGCGGATAACCACGGGATATCCGAGCTCTTGAGCAATATTTTCCGCTTCCTCGACAGTGTAGGCTGGCTGGCTGCGGGGTATTTCAATGCCCAACCGGTCCATGGTTTCCTTAAAAGCAATGCGGTCTTCGCCGCGTTCAATGGCATCAATTTTCACACCGATTATCTCGACCGCATACTTTTCCAAAATACCGGCCTTGTCTAGTTCAGAACACAGGTTTAAAGCCGACTGGCCGCCTAAATTTGGCAGCACGGCATCAGGCCGTTCTTTGGCGATGATGTCGGACAAACTTTTTATGTTCAATGGTTCAATGTAGGTTGCATCGGCTATTCCCGGGTCCGTCATTATGGTGGCTGGATTTGAATTAACTAAAATGATTTGGTAACCAAGTTTGCGCAGGGCTTTGCAGGCCTGGGTCCCGGAATAATCAAATTCACAGGCCTGTCCAATCACAATCGGACCTGAACCAATTATTAAAATTTTGTTTATGTCAGTTCTTTTTGGCATATAAGTCCTCCTTGTTGAAATTTAGCAAAAAAAATATGTTATTGGGTAAAGTATGCTTTGTCAAACAAATATTATATCAAAAAAGAAAAAAAATTGTAAGTTATAAAATCAAAAGGGCCCATATGGTATACTATAAATAATAAACAATCAGAAGGTAAAGAAATGAGGCCATTTAAGCTTAAATCAGAATACAAGCCTAGTGGGGACCAACCTGAAGCTATTTCTACCCTGGTGGAAGGACTACTGCAGAAGAGGTATCGGGACCAAGTCTTGTTGGGCGCCACAGGTACCGGCAAAACTTACACAGTTGCCCAGGTGATCCAGGCTGTCCAACGGCCGGCCCTGGTGCTGGCGCCAAACAAGACCCTGGCGGCCCAGCTCTGCAGTGAGTTTAAGGAGTTTTTTCCGGACAATGCGGTGGAGTATTTCGTCAGTTATTACGATTACTACCAACCCGAAGCGTATATTCCCCAGACCGACACCTACATTGAAAAGGACTCGGCTATCAATGATGAAATCGACAAGCTGCGCCACTCGGCAACCTGCGCCTTATTCGAGCGCCAGGACGTGATTGTCGTGGCCAGTGTCTCCTGCATTTACGGACTGGGTAATCCAGAGGAATACAGCACCTTGGTGCTCTCCCTGCGCCAGGGGGAAAGTTATGACCGGGACGCTGTT
>JAQVOX010000151.1 GCA_028702435.1 Desulfotomaculaceae bacterium
CTAGCCGAAGCTGCCTATATCGCTTATTTGTGCTATGTGAAGTTGTTGGATTGATTGGGGGTGAACCAAATAGTTCCACCCCTGGAGTAGTTGATTTTTATGCTTTGGAACTTTCCGAGAATCTACATCTAATGAGAGGAGGTGGATAATGAGGGCTATGGGATCAGAATGCCACCGGCAAGGGGAGCGTTGTGGCGGTTCTGGACACAGGGGTTTATGAACACGCCGATCTGGGCGGGCGGATTGTCGCATTCAAAGATCTGGTCAAACAAAAAAACCCCGTACGATAATAACGGCCCCGGCATTCACGCGCCGGGGCCGTGGGTGGCAACGGCAGTCAGTCAGGTTCGGACTACCGTGGTCCCGCTTACGAAGCCAGTTTGGTTGGAGTAAAAGTTCTCGACAAAATGGGTTCCGGACAATGCGGAAGCGATAAGCCCCGGGCTCCACTTCCAGGTAGGGGTAAAGCCGTACCGTTGACCACCGGTGTATCCATAAATCCCGGGCGCTGGAGTCACACCGGGCAAAAGATCATCTCATTATCTAAGCCCGGCTCACCGCTTCAGCCAATACCTTCACCACATAATCTATTTGCTGCTCGGTCAGTTTATTGAAAAACGGTATGGCCAGTGTTGATGAAGCAGCCGCTTCAGTGTTCGGATAGGCTCCTTCACTATATCCAAAGGTATCTCTGTAAAAGGGCTGCAGATGGATTGGCTGAAAATATGGCCGGGAGTCAACCTCATTTTCATGCAAATATTTCATAACATAGTCGCGGTTAATACCGGGAGCCAATTGGATAACGTATACAAACCAGCTCATTTTATTTCCAGCTTCGGGATAAGGGATAGTAACTCCTTTCAGCATGCCCAGCCTGGCATGATACGCACCGGCCACAGCTTCCCGCCTGGCTAGTATTTCATCAATGCGCTCCATCTGCGCCACACCCAAGGCCGCGCTAAGCTCATCCATACGGTAATTGTACCCGAGGTGGCAGTGGTTGAACCAGGAACTTACATCACTCCTGCCCTGGTTGCGCATACTCCGGCACATACCGGCCAGGCTATTGCTGTTGGTTACTATTACCCCTCCTTCTCCGGTTGTTATTTGTTTATTGGGATAAAAGGCAAAAACTGCTGCATTGCCCGCGCTGCCCACCATTTTCCCATGATATTGGGCGCCGATGGCCTCACAGGCATCCTCAATAACAGCCAGCCCGAACTTCTTGGCAATATCCATGATATTATCCATGTCTGCCGGCCTGCCAAAAACATGTACAGGAATAATTGCCCTGGTCTTTGATGTTATCTTTGCTTCTATTTCCGACGGGTCCAGGTTTAAGGTCAGGGGATCAATGTCGACAAATACCGGCCTGGCTCGTTCAAACAGGATGCAGTTGCTGGAGGCCACAAAACTAAAAGGTGAAGTAATCACCTCGTCACCCCCGCCAATACCCAGCGCCCGCACCGCCAGGTGAAGACCACTGGTTCCGCTGTTTACCGCCACTGCTTCCCTAACTCCTAAATATTCGGCCACCATTCGTTCAAACAGCATTACTTTGGGACCTATACTTAAGGTATTGCTGTCGAGCACTTCATTAATCAATTCCCGCTCTCTTAAGCCAATATCGGGCAACGAGAGTGGCACAATCATATTGAAAACCTTCCTTTTTCATCTTTCATCATTTTTCACCGCACGCTCATTTTGTGTGTAACAATGGTTTTCACCAATGTTCTTGGGGGAACATTAGTGGTTAGAATACTACCTGAAGCAATGATACTGTCATCACCGATGTGCACTCCCGGTTCCATAAAAATCCCGGTACCGAATTTTACTTTATCTCCTATATTGACCCGGCCCGACGTTAACACTCCCGGACCGAAAGTACAATGGCTGCCCAGCCTGTTATGATGCTCAATATTCACGTATGCGCTCAGGAAATTATTGTTTCCGATAATACTGCAGGAACCGATCCGGCAAAAGGGCATAATCACATTACCTTCACCAATCGCAACATTTGTATGAATGGAAACACCGGGATCGATAATATTGGCAAAAGGTATGCCATGTTTGGCAAATTTCTCGTAGGTCTGCGCCCTACGCTCCAAATCATTGGAGAAAGATATCACCAGAGCATCAAAAAGCTTTTTTTCCCACAAATTAAGTGCCTGCTCAACAGGCCCTAAAATTTTATAGCCCAAAATATATTTACCAACCAATGACTGTTCGTCGTCCAAAATCCCCATTATCTTAAAGCCGGGCTTTCGCAGTATAACATCAATAACTTGAACGGCGCCCCGTCCCCCACCAAGAATCAGCACTTTTTGAAAAAGATTCCCTGGATAGGCGTCTTCAACAAGGTCTTCGACGTTCTCTTTGTTTCTTTTTTCTATAATGGCCATCACATCTTCTTCACGGATAAGTCCGTCCGATAAAATCCCGTTCAAGTCAACCTGATATTTATTAGCCAAGAGCTCTGCTTTTTTTGTCGTCCTTTTTTCTTTTATTTTTTGATCATTTGAACTTGTTTCAGCTGGTTCGCTTTCGCTTCTAACAATCGCCAGGACCTCGCTATAATCTTCATCGATGGCATCTTTGATCACTGCCAAAGCCATCCCGATTTTGCTGTTTTCTCCGGTTTCAACCAAAGGAACCAGGTAGCCACTGCTCTCCGCCTCGATATCAAAGACAGCTTTGCTTGTCTCAATTACAGCGATAATATCCCCTTTGTGGACGTAATCATCCTGATTTTTCAGCCATTCGAGCAAGCAAATGTGATCATCATTTGGATTAACCATCGGAATCCTTTGCAAAATGGCCATCAGCTGAGCACCTCCCAGATGGTATTTTCGATTTGTTCTATCGATGGGAGCACGGTTTTTTCCAGGTGCTTTGCGGCTGGAATTACTGTGGGTTTGGACATAATTCGAGTCAAACGCGGGCACTTACTCCCTAAACAGTAGTCAAGCGAAGCAGCAATTTCCGCGCTCCAACCAAACCTGCCGGCTCCCTCCTCAACAATAATCACATTGCCAATGGCTTCTACTGCCTCTGCGATCACCTCCATAGGAGGCTCAGAAATCAGGCTGGGAAAAATCGAGACCACCCACACTTCTTCCTGATACATCGTTTTCATGATGTCTTCGACAACCGGGCTCATACCACCATAGGTAATTATGGCCAGATCCGGTTTATGCTGTTTATAATCAAAATTCTTTACGATGACTGTGGGATACTCAAAATCACCAGCCGCAATAGAAAGGGAAAACGGCGGATGGTCTTGTAACACTAGTTCTTTGGGATATAACCCTTTATGCTCAATAAATAACACCGGATGCCCGTCGTTTAAAACCGCATTCTTTAAAATAACTCCCGGGTCGTGATAGTGAGAGGGAGCTACTACTTTCAGACCGGGTATGCCAAGAAATATCTTTTCCAGGCTTTGGCTGTGTGTGGGACCATACCCTCTCCCACCCCCCATGGGGGTCCTGATCACCAGTGGCACCTCTACCTTTCCGGAATACATGGCATGAAATTTAGCCGCGTGATTAATCATTTGATCCGCGGCAAGGGTGATAAAATCGCCAAACATGATTTCAACAACGGGACGCAAACCTCGCATGGCCATTCCCGTGGCCATACCGACAATAGCGGCTTCACTTATCGGAGTTGGCAAAACCCGGTCCGGAAAACGTACAGACAAGCCTTTAGTCACTTTGAAAGCGCCACCATAGGGATCCACAATATCCTCACCAATGATAAACACACGATCATTTTGCTCTAATAGCTTGCTCAAGGCCAGGTTTAAACTTTGCAGATATGTTGTCACTAAGAATCACCTCTAATGTAGCCATGCAAGATTCCCAGTGGA
>JAQVOX010000035.1 GCA_028702435.1 Desulfotomaculaceae bacterium
GGTATTGTTACAGCCTGGGGGGCTGGTGTCCTGTATTTCTTTTTTAGATAACAGCTATCTGTGTAGGGAGGGTTTTATTTCTACAGCTGATATCTTTACTATTAGGAGTTGAGGATTTGGCAGCGCCAAAAAAAAACGGTAAGCAGACAGTATATTTTCAAAACCCGCCGGTGATTATTGCCACCGCGTCAATTGCCGGTCACCTGGAGGGCGACGGTCCGCTGGGAGATTCTTTTGACCAGGTGGTCCACGACACTTACTATGGTGAAAAAACCTGGGAAAAAGCTGAGCAGCGGATGATGCTGGATACGATGAATAAAGCTTTGGAAAAAGCCGGTCTGCAGGAGAAGGATATGGATCTCCTGCTTGCCGGGGATCTGTTAAACCAGATTATTACCGCTAATTATACTGCCAGGACTTTAGCGATCCCTTTTTTAGGCCTTTACGGCGCTTGCTCTACGATGTGTGAGAGTATGGCACTGGGGGCGATGTTAATTGATGGCGGCTTTGCCGACAAAGTATTGGTAGGCGCCTCCAGCCACTACTGTACGGCCGAGAGACAGTACCGTTTTCCCACCGAAATGGGCAACCAACGGTCGATGACCGCCCAGTGGACAGTAACGGGGGCAGGCGCCGCTGTCCTGGCCAGGGAGGGCAGCGGACCGGTAATCACCCATGC
Organism: Desulfotomaculaceae bacterium; assembly: GCA_028702435.1. Taxonomy (GTDB): domain Bacteria; phylum Bacillota; class Desulfotomaculia; order Desulfotomaculales; family Pelotomaculaceae; genus MVQL01. The sequence continues at coordinate 680 of JAQVOX010000035.1, forward strand.
CACCATCGGCAAGGTTGTCGACCTGGAGCAGGGTGACCCGCAAAATATGGGCGCCGCGATGGCGCCGGCCGCGGCGGACACGATCACCTGCCACCTGCAAGATATGTCACGAAATCCCGACGATTATGATCTAATCATGACCGGTGACCTGGGCGCCTTCGGGAAGGAACTTGCCGAACAGCTCGTAGCTCAAAGCGGGTACGATATATCTGAGCGTTTTTCCGATTGTGGTATTTTAATTTACAGCCCTGCCCAGGACGTCCATGCCGGTGGCAGCGGCTGCGGTTGCTCGGCGGTAGTTACCTGCGGCTATCTGATGGATAAGCTTAAAGCCGGCAAATACAAACGCCTGCTGGTAACCGGTACCGGGGCGCTGATGAGCCCGTGCAGCACCCAGCAGGGCGAAACGGTGCCGGGAATAGGACATGCCGTTGTTATAGAAATGAGATAGAGGGGTGATTGCCAATGCAATTTTTTTGGGCTTTTGTAATTGGCGGGGCTATTTGTGTGATAGGACAGCTGCTGATGGACCTGACCGGTTATAAATTTACTCCGGCACATGTGCTGGTCACCTTTGTCACTGTCGGCGTCATTATCAGCGCGCTGGGTCTTTATCAGCCTCTGGTTGACCTGGCCGGCGCAGGCGCTACCGTACCGTTGACCGGATTCGGCCACTTGCTGGCCCAGGGCGCGATTAACGGGGTAAAGCAGCATGGCCTATTTGGCGCGTTCAGCGGAGGGGTTACGGCCGCGGCGGCGGGCATCACCGCAGCCGTTGTATTTGGCTATTTTGCTGCGCTTGTTTTCCGGCCGAGAGGTTAACAGAACAGGGGTTTTAACTAAGCTAATTTCTAATTACTGAAAGGGGTGTAGAATCGTTGCGCATCGGTATCCCCAGGGCACTGCTCTATTACTATTATTATCCGATGTGGAAGACTTTTTTTGAGGAATTGGGAGCTGAAGTAGTGCTGTCCTCCCCGTCGACGAAGGGGATCTTGGCCCAAGGCTTAAAATACGCAGTGGATGAAGTTTGCCTGCCGGTAAAAATGTCTTTTGGCCATGTGCTAGATTTGGCAGGAAAAGTGGATTATGTTTTTTTGCCACGGATGGTCAGCGTTGAACACCGCAAGTATATCTGCCCTAAATTTCTGGGGCTGCCGGACATGATTCGCTGTCTGGATGGAGTACCGCCTTTGATTGATGTCAACGTCAATCTATATCGAAAGGATAGAGATTTATATACAGCTGTGAAAAAGGCCGGCAGCTACCTGACAGCGAACCAGATTAAAATTTGGGTAGCCTACCGCCGCTCTGTAGCAGCCCTGCAAAAGTATAACCGGCTCTTGCAGCTGGGGCTGATACCGGAGGAAGCATTGGCTGTTTTGGAAGACCGGGTCAAAAACGAGCCCCTGCCTTACCCGTCCGATTTAAATGTGGCCGTTATCGGGCATCCCTATAACATTTACGACCCGTATATTAGCATGAACCTTGTTGGACGGCTTCGGGACATGGGGGCAACTGTTTTTACCTCGGAGCAGGTACCGGAAAAAATCGTCAGCAAGTATGCTGAGCGTCTGCCGAAAAGATTATTCTGGACTCTGGGTCAGCGCATGATCGGGGCAGCCTTTCACTATTTAGACCGGGTGGACATCAGTGGGATGGTGCACGTGGCAGCCTTTGGCTGCGGCCCGGATTCCATGACCGGCGATATGATTGAACGCCAGGCACATGCCCTGCAAGCTCCTTTTTTGAGCCTGACCCTTGACGAGCATACCGGGGAGGCCGGGATTTTAACCAGAATAGAAGCTTTTTTAGACATGGTTCGTTGGAGGCAGGCCGAAGCGTCAGGATTATAAGTACCGGAGGTAGAATGATGCGTTTAACCTTTCCGCACATGGGCAACATGTATATCCCTTTAAAGGCTATGCTACAATACTTGGGGGCGGACGTAGTGCTGCCGCCTCCGACCACTAAAAAGACACTAACCCTTGGCGTCAAGCACGCGTCTGAGTTTGCCTGCATGCCTTTGAAATTGAACCTGGGTAACTTTATCGAAGCCCACGAGCGGGGCGCCGATACGGTCGTAATGGCAGGTGGGTGCGGCCCGTGCCGCTTTGGCTATTACGCTCAAATTGAGCACGCAATTTTACGGGAAATCGGCTGCGACATGGAGCTGATTGTACTGGAGCCACCGGAAAAACATATATCAGAGTTTATCGCTAAAGTCAGAAAGATTGCCGGCACACGTTCCTGGTGGCAGGTGATTCAGGCGATCCGGTTTGGTTACCAAAAAGCGCGGGCGGTTGACTTGGTGGAAATAGCTTCGTTTAAGGCGCGGCCCAGAGAATTAGTGCCCGGCGCAACTGACCGGGCCTATGACCGGGCGCTGGCACTGATTGACGGCGCTGCCTCGCCCGACGAGCTGAAGTATATAGTGGAAGAAGCGCTGCAAATTATGGCCGGGGTAGCCCAGGAGCACAGCCGCCCAGTATTGAGAATTGCCCTGATCGGTGAGATCTATACCCTGCTGGACCCCTTTTCAAATCATAGCCTGGAGCGTCGTTTGGGGCTGCTGGGCGTTGAAGTGGACCGCTCGATCTATCTCAGTGAGTGGGTCAATGACCACCTGTTTATGGGTCTGATTAAAGGCATGCGCTCCAAAAAAGAAGCCTGTGCCGCTGCTGCCCCGTACCTGCGTCATTTTGTAGGCGGCCACGGGCAGGAAACTGTGGGCAGTGCCGTAAATTATGCACGGGCCGGGTATGACGGTTTGATTCAGGTTTTTCCCTTCACGTGCATGCCCGAGATTGTGGCTAAAAGTATCCTGCCGGGGGTAAGCGATGATTTAGATATACCGGTCTTAATGCTGATTATGGATGAGCAATCAGGCGAGGCCGGCCTGATGACCAGGCTGGAAGCTTTTGTTGATTTGTTGGCCAGGAGAAAGGAAACCGGGGAGGTTGTCAATAGATGAAAGGGTACTTGGGTATAGACGTTGGATCGGTCAGCACCAATCTTGTTTTTCTTAACGAAGGTGGAATAATTAAAGAAGCAATCTATCTCAGGACACAAGGGCAGCCAATTATTACAGTACAGAAAGGGTTAAAAGAGCTGGCTGGCCGTCTGCCTTCCGGCACGCAGGTAAGGGGGGTCGGCACAACGGGCAGTGGCAGGCACCTGGCCGGGATAATCGTAGGCGCCGATGCCGTGAAAAATGAAATAACTGCCCATGCTGTTGCCTCTTTGGTGCTGGTGCCAGGGGTGCAGACTATCTTAGAGATTGGCGGTCAGGACTCTAAAATAATTATTTTACGCAATGGTATTGTGACTGATTTCGCCATGAATACCGTTTGCGCAGCAGGCACAGGCTCTTTTCTCGACCAGCAGGCTTCCCGCCTGAATATACCAATTGAACGCTTTGGTGAGATTGCTTTGGAGGCTGAGTCACCAGTGCGCATTGCCGGTCGGTGTGCTGTTTTTGCTGAGTCGGATATGATCCATAAGCAACAGATGGGGTGCAGCCTCCCGGATATACTGGCTGGGCTGTGTGAAGCACTAGTGCGCAACTATCTTAATAACGTCGGCAAGGGCAAAGAGCTTTTGTCTCCTGTGGTTTTCCAGGGTGGAGTGGCGGCAAATGTCGGTATGATCAAAGCTTTTGAAAAGGAATTAGGATTACCTGTTCAGGTGCCTGCCTATTTTGACGTAATGGGAGCGGTTGGAGTTGCCTTACTAGCCCGTGAAGCAGTTGTAAAGAATGGCATGAGCTATTTTAAAGGCCTTAGCGTAGCTGAGTCCAAGTTTAAGACCGGTAGCTTTGAATGTTCCGGTTGTCCCAATATGTGTGAGGTAGTGGAGGTCGCCGAGGACGATATGGTTCTGGCCCGCTGGGGCGACCGGTGCGGCAAATGGTGTAATCAGGTAAATAAAGAAGAGAAGGTTAGTTAAAAAAGCGAATAATGTTGCACAATGAGAGGCTTTAAGCTAAAATATTAATAGTGTTTTTAAATTTCCAACAGGCTTTATAGCTAACAATAGACCTGAGAAGAGAGGAGTATTAGACGAGATGAGTGAAACCAAAATTCTACTCACAGAAAAGGAAATGCCGACAAGCTGGTACAATATCCAGGCAGACATGCCGAATTTGCCAAAACCGCCCTTGCACCCTGCTACTAAGCAACCCGTCGGGCCGGACGATCTGAAGCCGCTTTTTCCGCTGGAATTGATCAAGCAGGAAATGAGCCGGGAGCGCTGGATTGAGATCCCCGAGGAAGTACAGGAAATCTACAAGATTTGGCGGCCGTCCCCAGTGATCCGGGCCCGCCGGCTGGAGAAGGTTCTGGATACACCGGCCAAGATTTATTATAAATACGAGGGAGTTAGCCCGTCAGGCAGCCATAAGCTTAACACTTCAGTAGCCCAAGTTTATTATAACAAGAAAGCAGGAATCAAGCGTCTGGCTACTGAAACAGGGGCCGGCCAGTGGGGTGTGGCGCTGTCCCAGGCCTGTAACTTTTTTGGATTGGAATGTACCGTTTATATGGTAAAGGTCAGCTATCAGCAGAAGCCTTACCGCCGTTCCATGATGGAGATTTTTGGCGCAAATGTTTTTGCCAGCCCCAGCAATCAGACCAATTCAGGCAGGAAGGCTTTGGAGATTAACCCTGAATCCTTAGGCAGCCTGGGGATGGCGATCAGCGAGGCTTGTGAAGATGCTGTCAGCCGCGACGACACAAATTATTCCCTGGGCAGTGTATTAAACCATGTTACCATGCACCAGAGCGTACTTGGGCTGGAGGCCAGGGAGCAGTTAGCCAAGGCAGACACCTATCCCGATGTTGTAATCGCCTGCTGTGGCGGCGGTACTAACTTTGGCGGTATTGCTTTCCCCTTTGCCCACGACAAGATTGTCAATGGCGCTAAAGTGCGGCTGATAGCTGTTGAGCCGAGCGCCTGCCCTACTCTGACCCGCGGGCACTTTGGCTATGATTTTGGTGATGTGGCTGGATTTACCCCGCTTTTATGGATGTACACGCTTGGCAAGGATTTCATGCCCCCGGGCATCCACTCAGGTGGTTTAAGGTATCATGGCGCTTCGCCGCTGGTCAGCCAGCTCGTGCATGACGGGATTGCCGAGGCGCGGGCATACGGGCAAACTGCAGTGTTTAATTCCGCTACCCTCTTTGCTAGAAGTGAGGGTCTGGTGCCTGCCCCCGAATCTTCCCATGCCATACACTGTGCTATTGAAGAAGCGCTTGCGGCACGGGAGGCCGGGGAGGCCAGGACAATCTTATTTAATTTGAGCGGCCACGGGCTGCTTGATTTGCCCTCTTATGATACCTTCCTGGCTGGAAAATTGATTGACTTCCCGTTGCCGGAGGAAAATTTGAAGGATGCGCTGGAGCATTTGCCCCAGGTTTAATTGCTGTTACCGTGTTAATTTGCAATTCATATCGACATAAATACTATTAATTACCAATTAACCAGTGGTTAATAATTGCATGTGATGTAATCAATTAACCGGGCCGCTTTTCCTCTATATATGGAACGGCAGGCTTGGAGGATAATTATGAAATTAAACGGTACAATGTGTATAAACGAAAAGGGACATCTCGAAATAGGCGGCTGCGATACTTTAGAATTGGCCCGGGAATTTGGCACGCCCTTATATGTGCTGGATGAAATGTGTTTTCGTCTCAGTTGTCGTGATTATTATGATGCTTTTTCGATAAAATACGGAGCTGAGGTTATTTACGCTGGAAAAACCCTATTAAATCTCGCCGTATGCCGCATGGTGGAAGAGGAAGGCCTGGGGCTTGATGTTGTCTCCGGCGGTGAATTGTTTACCGCGTTAAAAGCGGGATTTCCGGCAGGACGAATCTATTTCCACGGCAACAACAAGTCTTCAGACGAGCTTGCCATGGCTTTACAGGCAGGGATAGGCTGTTTTATTGTGGATAACCTGTTTGAACTGGAATTATTGAGCCACCTCGCCGGCGAGTACGGTCAGGTGCCTGCGGTGATCCTCAGGGTTACCCCGGGAGTGGATGCACACACTCACGAATATATTAAAACCGGGCAAATTGACTCCAAATTTGGCCTCGTGATTGAAACCGGCCAGGCGTTGGCCGGTGTGAAGCGGGCTCTGGAGTTAGATAATATTTATTTTAAAGGATTGCACTGCCATATCGGTTCCCAAATTTTCGAGTTGGAATCCTACCGCTATGCAGCAGAGGTTATGATGGCTTTTATTAATCAGATTGGTGAAGAAACCGGGTGCTTGGTAGCTGAACTGGACCTGGGCGGCGGGCTAGGGGTTTACTATACGGAAGGTGATCAGCCGCGTGCCATACAAGCTTATGCTGATGTTCTGGCCGGCGAAGTGCAGGAAAAAGCACGTGGGTATGGTTTCCAGCCACCAAAGCTAATCGTTGAGCCGGGCCGATCGATCAGCGGCCCGTCCGGCACCACCTTGTATACTGTGGGGGCGATTAAGGATATCCCCGGCATACGAAAGTATGTGGCAGTGGACGGCGGTATGGCCGATAACCCGAGGCCGGCTTTGTACCAGGCTCGTTATGAGGCCTGCCTGGCCGGTAAAATTACCAGGCCGTCGTCCGAGGTAGTATCAGTGGCCGGGAAGTGCTGCGAGTCAGGCGATATGTTAATCTGGGATATAGAGCTACCCGTGGCTGAACCCGGCGATATTCTGGCAGTGTCCTGCACTGGAGCCTATAACTACTCCATGTCCATGAATTACAACCGTCTGCCGCGCCCGGCGATGGTACTGGTCAGGGGTGGAAGTGCCGAATTGATCACCCGCCGGGAAAGTTACGAAGCTCTAATCATGAATGACTTGGTTCCGGAAAGGCTAATGAAAAACCAATCCGTAACAAAAAATGACCATTAATAAAAATGGCCACCGTAAGATATGGTGGCCATTATAATCAACCTAATCTAAATCAAATGAAAATGCAAATAACAACCACCAATGTTAACATCGATAGTAGGAATCGACCTAATAATATCAGAGAATTAATGTGCTGTAGCTTGTCTGCGGATTTCTGTGAGGTTTTGGAACGCGCGAGGAAAATAGCCGCGGGTATGGGTTACAAGTTATACGTTGCCGGCGGTGTTGTCCGTGATCTGCTTCTTGGTATTGAGTGCCTAGATATCGATCTAGTTGTGGAAGGTGACGGTATTGAGCTGGCTCAGGCTCTGAGCAAGGAATATAACGGGCGGTTACGTTTACATCCCAAGTTCGGCACGGCAAAGGTGGTTTTCCCTAACGGTGTTCAGGTAGACGTGGCTACCGCAAGGGTCGAATTTTATCAATACCCCGCGGCCATGCCTCAGGTTGAGACGTCCTCTCTGCAGCAGGATCTCTACCGCCGTGATTTTTCCATCAATGCGATGGCAGTGTCTCTGAATGAGGGCAGCTTTGGTGATGTGGTAGACTTTTTTGGTGGGCGGGCGGACTTAGAGCGTGGTATGGTGAGGGTATTACATAACTTGAGTTTTATTGAGGATCCGATTCGAATTTTACGGGCGTTAAGGTTTGAAAAACGTTTCCATATGAATTTGGAGGCACAGACTTTAAAGCTTGTCCAGGAGGCAGCGAACATTAAGATGCTGTCCCGGGTTCCCAACGAGCGAATCTGGGAAGAATTAAAACATATCTTCCGGGAACCAAGGCCTGGTGAGGTTTTAGTCCGTTTAATTGATCTTAACCTGTGGGATTGTTTATTCCCAGGAGTTGTCCCTAAACAGGTCAGGCAGGTTTTGACTCAAGTCTCCCATTCAGTGAAATTACTGCGGAGTTGGAATTTGCTTGAGCCGCTTGAGGGTTGGCTGGTTTACTTTCTAGCCGTTTTGCATGATACGGATTGGACTAATGCAGGTGAAATATGCCGGCGCTACAACTTGAGCAAGCGTTATACGATCAGGGTGGCGGCAGCGCTTGGCAATTGGCGCAGGTTAGTAAATAACTTGCAGGAACCCTTGGCGATTACCTGCAGTGAACTGGCCCGTCAGGTGATGCTTTTACCAAGGGAAGCTTACCCGCTAGTCTTGTGTTACCTTAACGATAGCGCATCCCGCAGGCGTTTCCGTAAGGTACTTTCCAGCATTAGCTGTAATAAGCCTTTAATAAAAGGTGAAGAATTAAGAAAGCTTGGCTATAAGCCCGGGCCACTGTATAAAAAGGTGCTGAACGGGCTTTGGCAGGCCCGGTTGGACGGCGATTTGCGCACCAAACAGGAAGAACTGAGCTATGTTCAGGAATACCTTACCAAATATGAGGGGCGATAAAATTGTTTAACTTGCCTAGCCTGTATGATGTTGCATTATTGCTCCCAGCCATCATCCTGGGCCTTACCTTCCATGAATTTGCGCATGGTTGGGTGGCCGACCGTCTGGGAGACCGGACAGCCCGTGCCATGGGACGTCTGACCATCAACCCGGTGGCTCACGTTGATCCAATCGGTTTTCTTTTGTTATTTTTAGTAGGCTTCGGATGGGCGAAGCCGGTGCCGGTCAACCCTTACAATTTTAGGTGTGAAATTAAGCAGGGCATGCTCCTGGTATCACTGGCCGGTCCAGCCACTAATGTGCTGCTAGCAGTCGTTTCGGCAGTAGTGCTTGGCTTGTTTTACAACCAGCAATGGCCCTACTTTGCAGAAATTATGGATAAAATGATTTTGATTAACATTGTGCTGGCGGTTTTTAACTTGATCCCGGTCCCGCCGCTCGACGGCTCAAAAATATTGGCCGGTATCCTGCCCGGCCGGCAGGAATGGCTGGAGCAACTGGAGAGATTTGGTCCGATCTTATTAATCGTGCTACTTTTTACCGGTGTAATTGGATATGTTTTTAGTTTTTTGGTAAGCCCAATTTATCGAGTCTTATACAATCTGGCAAGTTTTATTGCATTCCAGTAAAAGGAAGAGCAAACGCGGGCAAACAAAAGAAGGGGGAAGGGTAATCCTATGGGTATCATTGTAAGTGGGATGCGCCCGACGGGTAAGCTACACCTGGGGCACCTGTATGTTTTAGAAAACTGGGTAAAGCTGCAAAAGGACTATGATTGCCATTATTTTGTTGCCGACTGGCATGCCTTGAGCACGACCTTCGAGGAGAACTCGTCAATGAAAGAAAACACCAGACAGATGGTGACGGACTGGCTGGCGGTAGGCATTGACCCGGAAAAAAGTGTGGTTTTTGTTCAGTCGGACGTACTGTCGCATGCAGAGCTGCATCTAATATTTTCCATGATCACGCCTTTATCCTGGCTAGAGCGGGTGCCGACCTTTAAAGACCAGATCCACCAGTTAAAAGAGCAGGGTAAAGACATCAATACTTATGGTTTTCTCGGTTACCCCCTACTGCAGGCAGCCGACATTCTAATGTACAAAGCAGACGCGGTGCCGGTAGGTGAAGACCAGCTTCCGCACCTGGAGTTGTGCCGCGAGGTGGCTCGCCGTTTTAATTACCTGTACCGTCCCATTTTCCCGGAGCCCCAGGGCCTTTTAGCCAGAGTGCCGCTACTACCAGGTATTGACGGGCGTAAGATGAGTAAAAGCTACCAAAATGATATTGCGATCGGTGCAGAGCCTGAAGTAGTTAAAGAAAAGGTAAACGCTATGGTTACCGACCCTGCACGTATTCGTAAGACAGATCCCGGCCACCCGGAAGTCTGCATTGTGCACCAGTATCATAGTATTTACAACGCGGACAAGTTGTCCGAGTTGGAGGAAGATTGTCGTGGCGGCAAGATTGGCTGCGTGGCCTGTAAGAAACTTCTAGTGGCAAGTCTTGAGCAAGTCATGGCTCCCATCAGAGAGCGCCGGGCGGAAATATTAAAGCGGCCCGGCTATGTGGAGGATGTGCTTGTACAAGGAGCTGTGCAGGCCAGGCAAAAAGCCGAGGAGACGATGAAAGAGGTGCGCCAGGTAGTAAGCGCCTAAAAGATATTAGCTACCCCATAAAAATTTAGTTAATCTCCGGGATATTGGGTAAGCTTAAAGTTAACTCCTGGAACGATAGTTGTTATCTTTCTGAAAAATAGTTTACCAACAGGAATGTAACCTATTGTATACAATAGAGAATAGGTGGAAAAATAATGCAGAGGTGGGATGAGTGGACAGGGTTTTCCTTGTTTTCTTAGTATTCTTCAGCCTTCTGCTTTTTCTTTTCTTTTCTACAATCAGGTTATGGTTTAGTTATTCCCGGATTGGGCACAACGATCAGCTTGCCATGGGATTTTCCACGTGGGGCGGTTTGATTTATTACCAGTTTGAGCTGCCGGCAGTCAAGGTGGAAAAAAAAAGTTGGCTGCATGTAAACATCAGGGCCAGGCTGAAAGGCAGGGCAGGGCGGGTACAGGATAAGGAAAGAGAAGAAGCCCCCCTGTCAAAGGCGCTGAAAAACGCGTCAAGAATGATCAGGATCTGGCACGTTTACAAAAAGGCTTTCAGCTACCTGCTGGATAAGGTTGAATTGCGCCGTTTTATCTGGCGGACGGAACTGGGTGTGGGGGACCCTGCTCAAACCGGGCTGTTGACCGGGTTTGCCTGGGGCTTAAAAGGGTTTATTGTAACTTTGGTTTACCGCTTGCTAACACCCGCTGGGATAAGGCCAGAGGTTGAGATTTCGCCAAGTTATAACAAGGTCTGTTTTAAAACCGTTCTTGACTGCGTCATTGAGGTCCGGCTCAGCTATCTGGCACTCACCGGCTTAAGGGCCCTAATAATCAAGTACGGCTTGAATTTCTTTCGGCTGCACTGACTTATTGCATTAGAATGCTTGCCAAGACATAATTATTAAAAAGCAGGGGGACCGCCATTATTAGGCGGAACCTCCTGCTTCTTGTATTTCACTGGCTTGTCCAGTACTTTATGATGAGTCTTTATGGTTTTCTGTTTCTAGTCGTCTTCCAGGGTAGACAGATCGCCAACCGGCAGGCCTGCATCCTGAGCTTTTAAGACACGGCGCATAATTTTTCCGCTGCGGGTTTTCGGCAGTTTGTCAACCACTTCAATTTCCCGTGGGGCGGCGTGAGCAGCCAGTCCTGTCTTAACGTATTTCTTGAGCTCATCGCCGAGCTCATCGGACCAGGTGTAACCAGAAGCCAACACGACAAAGGCCTTGATGATGTTGCCGCGAACTTCGTCAGGCTTACCGATAACGCCGGACTCCAGCACTGCCGGATGCTCAATCAGCTTGCTTTCTACTTCGAAGGGACCGACTCTTTCGCCGGCAGTCTTAATTACGTCGTCGTTCCGGCCCTGGAACCAGATATAACCGTCCTCATCCATATAAGCCTGGTCGCCTGAAACAAACCATGGCTCGTTTGCGAAATACTCATTATACTTGGTTGGGTTATTCCAGATTTCTTTCATCAGGCCAGGCCAGCCTTTTTTCAAGGACAGGTTGCCCATTTGCATCGGAGGCAGAACATTTCCGTCTTCATCGGTAATGGCGGCTTCCACGCCCGGGATTGCTTTGAACATCGAGCCAATGCGGATTGGTTCGCAAGGATAGCAGCATATCATATTAACGCCGGTTTCAGTCATGAAGAATGTTTCATGAACACGCACGTTGAATGCTTGCAGGGCCCACTTGATCACTTCCGGATTTAAGGGCTCACCCACGCTGGTGATATGCCTTAATTTCAGGTTGTGACTCTTAACAGCTTCGTCACCGGCGGCAGCCAGCATTCTAAAAGCGGTGGGAGCGCTGTACCAGACGGTTACGCCGTATTTTTCCAGAATGGAATACCAGTTATCAGCACTAAAGCGGCCACCGGCGATAATTGTCGGGATGCCTAACAGCCAGGGACCCCACACTGAATAGACAACGCCGGTGATCCAACCCGGGTCAGCGGTGCACCAGAACACATCGCCATCCTGAACATCCTGGGAGATCCTCATCGTGTGGTACGCTCCGACCATAATTTCATGGGTGTGCAGAACGCCTTTGGGCTTGCCGGTAGAACCGGAGGTGTAAAGCAGGAACATCGGGTCGTCCTTTTTCAGCCACACCGGTTCGAAAACGTCAGAAGCCGCAGCCATTTCTTTTTCGTAAGAAACTTCGTAAGGCGCCAGGTTGGCTTCGTCATCTCCGATTACGATGACGTGCTTCAAGCTGGGGATATCGTCCTTTTTAATCCGGTTCTTTTGTCCGGCAATGGTGATGATGGCCACAGCATCGCTGTCTGTCAAGCGGTCTTTGACGGCCTCTTCCATAAAGGCTTCAAAGAGCGGTCCGGCAATGCAGCCCGCTTTGACGATGCCGGCAAAAGCAACAAGCATCTCCTCGCTCCTGGGGACAAAAATAAACACGCGTTCACCTTGTTTTATCCCCAGCTTGGTCAGGACATTGGCAAACTTATTGCTTTTTGCTTTTAAATCGGAAAAAGTAACGATATTTTCATTCTTACCATCGTTATATATGATTGCTGGAGTATCGCCCTTACCCTTTTCGTCTACTATCCGGTCAATGGCTTCGTAGGCGATATTAACTTTGCCGGTATTATACCAGCTAAATTCTTTTTCTACGCTTTCCCAGGTAAAATTCTTACAAAACTCATCGTAATTCTCCATGTTGTGTTTGCCTGGTGATGGAGCCAAAACTTCGTAATCAGCCATTATTTTCCCTCCATATATTTATAAAATTTATTCTGTGCTTTCAAGGCCGGTATTGCTCACCTCCTGACGGCCAAGATAAACTTTAAAGATATTATGAAAAATTTCAGCCTAAACGTTTCTTGGCCCTGGCCCGGAAGCGGACCGGCACCGAGATGGTATGCACTAGATTAATAGCCATTTCGCGGAATATCTCCTGCATTGTCTTCAATGAGTATACCTGGTTCAGCCGGTACGGCTGATAGAGAATGCGGATGCCCGATTTACTCACTACCGGATCAAGGGAAAAGAAGTCAAGGGCGACCGGGATGCAGCCTTGCTTCAGGAAGAAAGCTTTTCTCCTTAAATAATTTTCTTTGTCCTGACATATTTCCAGAACATGGCCTTCGCACTGCGGATAACGCTCTTTTAGAAAATCCATCATGTGCCAATACAATTGGCGACCAATTCCCTGGTCCTGATAATGCTCTAGAATATATAAGGCCTCAACAAAGCCAACTTTATTTTTGGGGAGGTAATAAAATATCACAAAGCCTACCAGTTCTCCTAAACAATCGGCATAGAGCACGTGTGCTTTGACCTGTTCATTATCTTTTGACTGTAACTTGCCGACTAGAGCATTGGTCTCTTTGATGGAGTAATGAAAAACTTCACGGCAATATTTAATAACAGTGTTAAAATAGAAAGTGTCAAGGTTGCGCAACTCCAGGAACTTGAACAATTTTTCTCCTCCTCCCGGTTCCTTTTATGACTTAAATAAGCAATTTATGTGCCAGGTAACTTCATAAAGAAAAGTGTTGATGCTGAAGGCTTTACGGGATAAGAGGCATGCGAAAAATTACTACTGAGAATAATAATGCCTGCAATAATATGCAGGCATTATTATTCTTTTTCATTATTATTAGAGCGATTAGCTTATAACATACCATATTTTTCTAATTTGTAATATAAGCTTCTTACGGCGATGCCCAGTTGCTTGGCCGCTTTAGTTTTGTTGCCTTTAGTACTCTGCAGTGTTTTTTGCAAAATATCTTTTTCTGTGCTGTCCATGAGCTTGCTGAGCTTTTGATTAGCGGTTGCCTCTGCTTCCGGTTCCCTGAGAATATTGCCGGCAGCCAGCCACTGGGGTTTTGTGTTACTGTTAAGGAACGGTATGTGCTTCGGTAACATTATCGTTTCACTGCTGTTCATGTTAATAATCGACCGTCCAACGATATTTTCCAGCTCTCTGATGTTGCCCGGCCAGTCATAGGTCATAAACAAATCAATTACTGCCGGTGATAATTCGGGTGCTTTTCGCTTATAATACTCCTGGCCAATTTTTTCACATAGATGGGCTGCCAAAAGGGGTATATCCTTTTTGCGGCCCCTTAGTGGCGGGATAAATATCGGGACCACGTTCAGACGGTAGTACAAGTCTTCACGAAATGTACCCTCTTTGATTCTTTGCTCCAAATTAGCATTGGTGGCGGCGATTACCCGCACATTTATTGATATGGGATTGGTGCCGCCGACCCGGACTATTTCTTTTTCCTGCAGCACTCTAAGGAGTTTCGCTTGTAGAGCGAGATCCATATCACCAATTTCGTCTAGAAAGATAGTTCCGCCGTCTGCTTCCTCGAAGTAACCTTTTTTGCCGCCCTTGACTGCCCCTGTGAAAGCCCCTTCTTCATACCCGAAGAGTTCACTCTCCAGTAAGGATTGGACGATGGCCGTGCAGTTGACCCGGACAAAAGGCCATCTGCTTCTGCGGCTGACGTTATGGATGCCATGGGCAAACAGTTCTTTCCCTGTGCCGCTTTCTCCTCTCAGCAGTACCGTAGCCGGTGTGTCCGAGGCGTGCTTGGCCTGAGCTATAGCAGCCTTTACCGGCTCACTGATGCCGATGCTGTCGTGAAAGGTATATTTGGCCTGCAAGTGTCTGATCAGTTTCTTGGCTCTGGCCAACTCTTCAGATAACTGCATGATTTCAGAAATATCCTGGATTACCCCGACGCTTCCCCGTAATTTTCCTT
>JAQVOX010000036.1 GCA_028702435.1 Desulfotomaculaceae bacterium
AGATAGAAGGGCCTGAAAACATTTTCCCCCCGGCATTGACTTACCGCCCGAAATTTGATAAGTTATAACAAAAGTATGTCATTAAATAGTCAATTGCGGCCACACAATTGGAATGCGGGAAATAACTCCCGTCTCTGGTAGAATACCGGGGCCGGGGGTTTTACTTTTGTTAAATCTAATTAGAGGAGGCAGCCTATGAATTTCCAGGAGCTGATTATTACCCTGGATCATTTTTGGTCCCGTCAGAATTGTATTGTTTTGCAGCCCTACGATGTAGAAAAAGGCGCCGGTACAATGAACCCGGCTACCTTTTTAAGGGCACTGGGTCCGGAGCCGTGGCGGGTGGCCTATGTAGAGCCCTCCCGCAGGCCCACCGACGGGCGCTATGGTGAAAATCCAAATCGTTTGCAGCATTATTACCAGTACCAGGTTATTTTGAAACCTTCCCCGGATAACGTGCAGGAGCTTTATCTTGATAGTTTGAAGGCGATTGGTATCGACCCGGATGAGCATGATATCCGCTTTGTTGAAGATAACTGGGAGTCCCCGACTCTTGGCGCGTGGGGGCTGGGCTGGGAAGTATGGCTGGACGGCATGGAAATAACTCAGTTTACCTATTTTCAGCAGTGTGGCGGCATTGACTGCCGGCCGGTTTGTGCGGAAATAACCTACGGGCTGGAGCGGCTGACCATGTTTATCCAGGGCGTGGACAGCGTATTCGATATCACCTGGGTAGACGGTATTAGCTATCACGATGTCCACCACCGGGGGGAAGTTGAGCATTCCCATTATAATTTTGAGCTTGCTGATACGGCGATGCTGTTTAAGCTTTTTGATTTATACGAGCAAGAAGCTTTGTTAGTGGTCGAGCAAGGTTTTGTGCTTCCTGCTTACGATTACGTGCTGAAATGTTCTCACTCCTTTAACCTATTGGATGCCCGCGGTGCGATCAGTGTGACCGAGCGTACCGGATTTATTGCCCGGGTGCGAAATTTGGCCCGCGCGTGTGCCCAGGCGTATGTAGAACAGCGTGCGGCAATGGGCTTTCCGCTGCTGCAGAAGGAGGCCGAATAAAATAGTGGATAATGCTAAGGACTTTTTACTGGAAATCGGAGTGGAAGAGATGCCTGCGCGTTTTTTAGATCCAGCCCTGGATGAGTTAAACGAAACGGCAGTATCTGTGCTTACTGAACATCGTCTGAATTTTAAACAGGTAAAAACTTACGGAACACCGCGGCGCCTGACCCTATTTGTGGAGGGATTAGCGGAAAGCCAGGAGTCTATTGATACAGAAGTAAAGGGGCCGGCCGTTAAGGCAGCCTTCAATCTGGACGGGACACCCACTAAGGCTGCTGAGGGCTTTGCTAGAAGTCAGGGCGTGCCTGTTTCCAGTCTGATGCAAAAACCCGTAGGGAAGGTTGACTATGTATTTGCAGTTAAGCGCGAGGCCGGTCGTCCGGCATCTGAGGTGCTACCGCTTTTAGCACCTGCTCTTATTGCCGGGCTCCATTTTCCCAAGCCGATGCGCTGGGGTGACCTCGAAATCCGGTTTGCCAGGCCGATTCGCTGGATTGTTGCTCTTTTTGGCAGTGAAGTAGTGGAATTTGAGTTTGCGGGCCAACAAGCGAGCCGGACTACTGCCGGACACCGCTTTTTATATAGAGAGCCCATAGAACTGTCTTCTCCGCTGGAATACTTCGAAAAAATGCGCCAGGCCTTTGTCATGATTGACCCGCGGGAGCGCAGAGAGACCATCCGGCGCCAGGTGCAGGAATTGGCCATAACTGCAGGTGGAACGATAGAGCAAGATGAAGACCTGCTTAACGAAGTAAACAACCTGGTTGAATACCCGACTGCCTTAATGGGTGATTTTAGCCAAGTATACTTAAAACTGCCAAAAGAGGTGCTTGTTACCCTGATGCGGGAGCACCAGCGCTACTTCCCCGTCAATGGTCCCGACGGCGTCCTGCTGCCTAATTTTATCGCTGTGAGGAACGGTGGGGCGGAGCACATTGAGATTGTTAGGGCTGGGAATGAAAAGGTGCTGCGGGCGCGTCTGGCTGACGCTGACTTTTTCTTCAAAGAGGATTTAAAGACTCCGCTTGTTGAAAAAGTACCAGCCCTAAAGAAAATTGTATTTCAGGAAAGCCTGGGCAGTGTTTATGATAAGGTTGTCCGGTTAAGTGAACTTACCGAATACCTGGCCGGGGTGCTGAGTGTCGACGAGCAGGAAAAGAAATGCGCTTTACGGGCAGCCTACCTGGCTAAGGCCGATCTGGTTACCAATATGGTGTATGAGTTCCCCGAGCTTCAGGGTATTATGGGTCGGGAGTATGCTGCGCGCTCCGGAGAAGAGCAGGGCGTGGCTAAGGCTATTTTTGAACATTACTTACCTCGTTTTGCAGGCGATGATTTACCCGGTACTGTTGCTGGAAGAATATTAAGCATAGCTGATAAAATGGATAATATTGTCGGGTGCTTTTCTATCGGTATTCAGCCAACCGGATCGCAAGATCCTTATGCTTTGAGACGACAGGCTTTAGGGATCTGCAATATTCTTCTGGCCGGGGGAATTGAACTGTCACTTAAAAAAATGATCGCAAGCGCCTACCGTTGTTATGAAGGTAAGGTGCAGCTAAAGTTAAGTCTTGAAAAAGTAACGCAAGAGGTCGCAGAGTTTTTTAAACACCGCCTTAAGGGTATTCTTGAAGAGCGTGGTTTTCACTACGACACGGTGGAAGCAATTCTTGCCTCCGGTTGCGATGATTTCAACGATGCCTATTTGAGGGTGCAGGCGCTGGCCGGTTTCCGGGCAGATCCGGCCTTCAGTAATTTATTGACCGCTTTTATCCGCGCGAATAATCTTTCCAAAAAAGCAGCGACCAGCCACGTTGATCCGGAGCGGCTGACGGATCCTGCAGAGAAAAGACTTTTTAACTATCTTTCCGAGGTAAGGGAAAAGGTGGAAATATACCGGTCTTCCCAGGACTACCGCTCCCTGCTGGCAGCTATCGCCACCCTGCAGGAGCCGTTAGACCAGTTTTTCAACGCGGTGATGGTGATGGTGGATGATGAATTAGTGCGCGAAAACCGCCTGGCCCTCCTTCTCAGCCTGGCAGTATTGGTAAAGCAGGTCGCCGACTTGAGCAGAATTGTGGTTGAATCAAAATGATCAGCTAAAATGACAAAGACATTGTACAATACTAGATAGGGTTATTGAAGATGTTTAAGAGTTCGTAAATTTATCAATTAATTGAGCTTTTTAATATCTTATAGTTTTCAGGAGGGTAGGGTTGAATTGCCTATAGCCATAGTATATATTAATTATACGATATCAATTTGTTTGAAATTACAAGTGCTCTCTAAGGGGCGATTGATTTGGAATTAACCGGCCGGCAAAACGCTATACTGGAAATTGTCAAAAGTATGGGCCCAATAACCGGTGAGCAGATAGCTGAAAAACTGTCCTTGACAAGGGCTACCTTGCGGCCGGATCTAGCCATCCTGACTATGTCCGGACTGCTTGAGGCCCGCCCAAGGGTGGGTTATTATCACAGTGGCAAGTATCCGCAGCACATTGTAGCTAAAAAAGTGCATAGTATACTGGTTGCTGATATTAAATCAGTTCCTATTGTGGTGTCTGAACAATGCTCGGTGTATGACGCAGTGGTCACTATGTTTATTGAAGATGTCGGCACCCTTTTTGTTGTTAGAGAAGGAGGGTTGCTGGAAGGTGTCATTTCACGCAAGGATTTGCTCAAGACTACACTGGGTGGGCAGGACATTCAGAAACTGCCGGTAGGTGTGGTAATGACCCGTATGCCTAATGTATTATTTACTCAGATCGAGGAGTCGGTATGGTCAGCGGCCTTGAAGTTAATCACCCATGAAGTGGATGCCCTGCCAGTTGTTCGTAAAGTAGTTTTACCGGATGGAAGTGATAAGTATGAGGTGGTCGGACGCTTAAGCAAGACGAATATTACCCGTCTTTTTGTGGAACTTGGAGAAGGAGACTAAGGAGGAGTTTATTATTTCCACCGATAATGATCTGAAGCCGGTTGTTTATGTTGTTTCCGATTCTGTTGGTGACACCGCTGAATTGGTAGCCCACGCTGCCGCTTGCCAGTTTGACCAGGATGCTTTAGAAATACGACGGGTGTCCTATGTTAACGATCCCACAGAGGTAGTGGAAATAGTAGAGGAGGCCAGCAACTTCCATAGCTTGATCTCCTACACTCTAGTACTGCCGGGATTGCGTGAAAGACTAGTCACGGAAGCCACAAAGCGCGGCATCTTGACGTTGGATATCATGACTCCAATGCTCGACGCAATATCCGCTTTGACCCATTTGCGGCCAAAGCTAGAGCCCGGGCTTGTGCGTAAAACAGATGAGGAGTACTTTCGTAAGGTTGATGCTATTGAATTTGCGGTTAAGTGTGACGACGGGAAGGATGTACGGGGTATTACCAGGGCGGATCTGGTAATTATCGGTGTATCCCGATCCTCCAAAACTCCTCTTTGTATGTATCTGGCCCACAAGCGGATTAAGGCGGCGAACTTTTCCCTTGTTCCTGAAGTTTCCCCACCGGAAGAGATCTTCCGGCTTCCATACCATAAATTAATCGGATTAAGAATCAACCCTCAGCAATTAGTTGAGATCCGACGGGAACGTCTGAAAACTTTAGGAATTACTTCAAATGCTGACTATATTAGCTTGGAACGAATTAATAAAGAACTGGAATATGCCGAGGATGTTATGAAAAGGATCGGCTGCGCTGTTATTGATGTGACTAATAAGGCCGTTGAGGAGACCGCCAGCAAGGTACTTGAAATATATTTTAAAGGAAGAAAGGAACAGCAGCTAAAATAAAATATGTTACGCTTATCATGGGTGAATGTGATGATAATTCTGCCCATGCAGGAAATCAAATTAGACTTGAACATCAGTGAAGCCGGCAACTAGCTTCTAGTCATTTCATTATAAGAGCATGCTGAACAACAGGCTGAAAAGGAAAAACTCTGGTTTCCGTGCGATGTTAACGGCGCCTTACCAGGTAACAGCAGCGGTGTAGGTGAAAATGTGAAAATTATCACTTCTAATGTGGAGGTCGATAACCAGGGCTTTGTCCCCACTCAAAACAAGATCATAACTAACAGTGCAAATGCTATGTTGAATTAATTCCCATTTACCCCCCCTGTTCTAAAATAAGTAATAACCCCACTTTGCGTATAACAATACCCCCACCCTTTATAAATTTACATAATCTTATAATATAGATGATAAGCATTAACGTAATATATTCAAAGGTTTCAGCCTTTTAGTATGTATATGGATAGATTTCAGTATGCGGGGCAAGCTCTTGGGCTTTCCATAATTTGGAAGGAATTGTTGTTAAGACTGCGCGCAGGATAGGTTATAGTTAAAGGAATAAGTTTTGGGGTAATGAGGTGAGAATAATATAACTCCGTCTTAAGATGAATTTTTCAACAATTTATAATATTTTATATTATTTTGGAAGGAGATTGTTATGTATAACAATAAAGCTGTAGCACAATGGGTCGAGGAGATGGCCAAACTTACCAAGCCGGATCAAATCATCTGGCTCGATGGTTCCGACGAGGAAAGAATCAGGTTGACTGAAGAGGCCGTCAGAACCGGGGAGATGAAATATCTAGACCAAGTAAAGTATCCTGGATGCTTGTACCACAGAACAGCAAGCAATGATGTCGCCAGGGTTGAACACCTTACCTTTATTTGCTCCTCCAAAAAAGAGGACGCCGGTCCGACTAACAACTGGATGGCGCCGGCAGAAGCATATAAAAAAGCAGCAAGGATTTTTGACGGCTCTATGCGGGGCCGGACGATGTATGTAATTCCTTATATCATGGGGATTAAAGGTTCACCATTCGGTAAAGTTGGTATCGAATTAACCGATAGTATCTATGTGGTTTTGAATATGAGAATTATGACCACTATGGGTAAAGCTGCGATGGAACAGCTTGGCGATTCCAACGTCTTTGTCAAAGGCCTCCATTCGAAAGCCGACCTAAACCCTGAAAGACGTTATATCATGCACTTCCCTGAGGATTACACTATCTGGAGTGTCGGTTCCGGCTATGGTGGAAACGTGTTATTAGGTAAAAAATGTTTTTCGCTGCGTATAGCTAGTCATATGGCGCAGGAAGAGGGTTGGCTGGCTGAGCACATGCTGATCCTTGGTATTGAAGATCCGCAAGGGAAGATTTCTTATATTGCAGCTGCATTTCCAAGCGCCTGCGGAAAAACGAATCTGGCGATGCTGATCCCGCCCTTGGCCTTAAAGGGTTACAAAACCTGGACGGTGGGCGATGATATAGCGTGGATGCGGATTGGTGAAGACGGGCGTCTGTGGGCTATAAATCCCGAAGCGGGATTTTTTGGAGTAGTTCCTGGAACCAATACAAAAACCAACCCGAACGCGCTGATTACGGCATCAAAAAATACTATTTACACCAACGTACTTGAAGGGCCGGATGGTACTATTTGGTGGGAAGGGCTGGATCAGGATCCGCCGGCGCACGGTATTGATTGGAAAGGTGATCCCTGGACACCTGACAGTGGCACAAACGGCGCCCATCCGAACTCCCGTTTTACCGCTCCGGCCGGTCAGTGTCCTTCAATTTCACCGGAATGGCGAAATCCAAAAGGAGTGCCTATTTCAGCATTGCTCTTCGGCGGGCGGCGGGCAAAAGTTGCTCCTTTGGTTTACCAATCGTATAACTGGCAGCACGGGGTTTTCATGGGCGCAACCATGGCATCGGAAACCACTGCTGCAGCCACGGGCGAAGTTGGTGTTGTGCGCCGCGACCCGATGGCTATGCTGCCGTTTTGCGGCTACCACATGGGTGACTACTGGAAGCATTGGTTGGAAATGGGCAAAAAAATTCCCAATCCGCCAAATATTTTCCATGTTAACTGGTTCCGGTTGGACGAAAAGGGCAAATTCATCTGGCCTGGCTTTGGTGATAACTTACGTGTTTTGAATTGGATAATTTCCCGTTGCAATGGTAAGGGCGAAGCTACTGAGACTCCGATCGGCTATGTTCCAACGGTTGGTGCTCTCAACCTGGAAGGCTTGGATTTACCTGCTGGAGCAATCGAGTCTCTGCTAAATATCGACAAGGAAGTTTGGATTGAAGAATTGAAAGGACAACTGACTTTCTTTGAAAAATTCGGTGATAAACTACCGAAGGAAATAATGGATGAATATAAGGCTGTTTTAGAAAGGTTTGGTAAAGCTTAAAAATAAACATTATTACCGCGGTATTCCCCTAAAGCAGCGCCATGAAAAGAATGCAATATTATTTATTAAAATATGGCTTTTTTAGTGTGTATTTTAAGGATATAATAAATGTAGCTGTTGGAACAAAATTCTTTTCAGGAGGGAAAGTCTTGGCTAATAAGAAATACGTATACCTTTTTGATGAAGGAAATACGGAGATGAAAATGCTGCTTGGAGGAAAAGGCGCCAATATGGCTGAAATGACTAATATCGGCCTGCCTGTACCGCCTGGCTTGACGATCACGACTGAAGCTTGTAATGACTTTACCGCAGCGGGGCAAAAATTCCCCGCCGGGATGGAAGAGGAAGTTAAAGAAAAAGTTAAATCGCTTGAAGAAAAATTGGGTAAAAAATTTGGAGACGAAACCAACCCGCTTTTGATGTCCGTGCGCTCCGGTGCTCCTGTTTCCATGCCGGGAATGATGGATACTGTCCTTAACCTTGGCCTAAACGACCGTACGGTAGAGGTTCTTGCAAAAAGTACCAATAACGAGCGTTTCGCCATGGATTGCTACCGTCGCTTTATTACCATGTTTGGCGATGTGGTAATGGGCTTGGAACACCATAAGTTTGAAAGTATTCTTGAAGCCCAGAAAAAAAAGTCTGATATACGCTTTGACCACCAGCTTTCTGCTGTTGATTTGCGGGAAGTTATTACCAATTATAAAAAACTGATCCAGGACGAGACGGGGCGTTCATTTCCACAAGATCCGATGGAGCAACTATTTATGTCTGTATATGCAGTATTTAACTCCTGGAATAATGATCGCGCTATAGTATACCGGCAACTGAACAAGATCCCCGATGATTATGGTACTGCCGTAAATATTCAAGCTATGGTTTTTGGCAATATGGGTGACGACTGTGGTACTGGAGTGGCTTTTACCCGCAATCCATCCACCGGGGAGAGAAAGTTGTACGGTGAGTATTTGATTAATGCCCAGGGCGAAGATGTGGTAGCGGGTATCCGTACACCACAGCCGATCGCAGCATTGGAACAGGATATGCCGGATATTTACCAACAGTTTGCCGACATCTGCAATCTTTTAGATAAACACTACCGGAACATGCAGGATATTGAGTTTACTGTTGAGCGCGGCAAACTATATATTCTTCAAACCCGCAACGGGAAACGTACTGCTATGGCAGCGGTCAAGATTGCCGTGGATATGGTTGATGAAGGCCTGATCACAAAGGAAGAAGCGGTTCTACGGGTAGAGGTCGGCCAGTTGGATCAACTTCTGCACCGCCGTATTGACCCGAATGCTAATCTGAACGTTGTAACCACCGGGCTGCCTGCTTCCCCCGGGGCAGGGTCAGGTGCGGTAGTTTTCGATGCCGGTTTGGCTGAAGAATTAGCCCAAACCGGTAAAAAGTTACTTCTAGTTCGTACCGAGACCACTCCTGATGATATCCGCGGGATAGTTGCGGCGCAAGGGGTATTAACCTCCAGGGGTGGGATGACTAGTCATGCTGCAGTGGTAGCCAGGGGTATGGGTAAGCCGTGCGTATGCGGTTGTGAAGCTGTGCGGATAGATTACGATAGTAAAGAATTTACTATTGGAGACCTGGTGGTAAAAGAAGGTGACATTGTCTCAATAGATGGCTCTGCCGGCAGTGTTATGCTTGGAGAGGTACCCATGATCGATCCCGAAATTTCTGCGGAATTCAAAAGAATTTTAGAGTGGGCTGATGATATTCGCACCCTTGGTGTAAGGGCAAACGCAGATACCCCGGAAGATGCTGCCAAGTCACGGGAATTCGGTGCAGCCGGGATTGGGTTGACTCGTACTGAACACATGTTTATGGCACGAGACCGCCTGCCCGTCGTTCAGGAAATGATCCTGGCCTCCACTTTGGAAGAACGACAGATTGCGCTGGATAAGTTGCTGCTGTTGCAACAGGGAGATTTTTACGGCATATTAAAAGCTATGGACGGTTTTCCGGTAACCATCCGCTTCCTTGACCCACCGTTACATGAGTTCCTGCCCAGCGCGGAGGAGTTGATGGTAGAAATAACCACTCTACGCTTGACCGACGGTGAAAAAGCCGAGATCGCAGATAAAGAAGAATTATTAAAAAAAGTACGGACGCTGTCCGAGTTTAACCCAATGCTTGGGCACCGGGGCTGCCGCCTTGGTATTACCTACCCTGAAGTTTACGCAATGCAGGCCAGAGCGGTCCTGCAAGCAGCCGCTCAGCTGATTAAAGAGGGCTATAATCCTATTCCCGAAATTGAAATACCTTTGGTTATAGATGTGAAAGAGCTGGCTTTCTTACGGGAACTAGTAATAAATGTTGGCGAAGAAGTTATGAAAGAGACCGGGTTGAAAATTAACTATACTATCGGTACTATGATTGAGGTGCCCAGAGCAGCGCTGCTGGCGGACGAAGTGGCTACCCAGGCTGATTTCTTCTCTTTCGGTACCAATGATCTCACCCAGACCACTTTGGGTTTTTCCAGGGACGATGCCGAAGGTAAATTTATACCTGTCTACCTGAACAAGAAAATCCTGGACGACAGCCCATTCGTTGTTCTAGACCGCAAAGGTGTTGGCAAGTTGATGAAAATAGCAGTGGAGTTGGGGCGCGCTGCTAAGCCGGGATTGCTTATTGGTATTTGCGGAGAGCACGGCGGTGAGCCGAGTTCAATAGAATTTTGTCACCTCGTCGGGCTGGATTTTGTGAGTTGCTCACCGTTCCGGGTGCCCATAGCCCGGTTGGCTGCAGCCCAGGCCAAAGTGAAAAATATGCCGGGCGCAAAACAGGATTTCGGTACTCTGTAGCTGTTGTCTGTATTATTGGCTAGATAGATAAAAGGAGGTCACTTAGGTGGCTTTCCTTTTTTTTATCCAGCTTTTTTACCCGCTGTCTTCTTTCTTCCTATTTTATTATTGAGATGTAAGAATTCCTATTGTTATGAGAAGGATATTACCGGTGGTAATGGCGAATATATACTTACCAATGATGTATACGGGGTGAGCAGCGGTTGCGGCAGATTAGATTATTTGTGGCTATTAATTTTTCGGATCAAGTAAAGGCAAAGCTAGGATTTTTGATTAAAGAACTTCGTCAACTTCCGTCTTCTATGAAATGGGTAGATGAACCAAATTTTCATCTCACTATCTGGTTTCTTGGAAATGTTCCGGAGACTCAGGTTAACACTATTTTAACTACATTGAGTAGTTGTGTTGCCAGCATCATTCCCTTTAAACTCGATTTAGACGGCATAGGAGTTTTTCAATCTATAGAAAGGCCCCGGGTGTTTTGGATGGGTATCTCAGGGGAAACCGGCGCACTGGTCAGACTGCACCGGCAGGTACAAGAAGGACTCGGGCAGCTTGGTTTTAAGCCCGAAAGGCGCCGTTTTTCTCCACATCTCACTTTGGCCAGGGTCAGATCACCGCTTGGTTTTCCAGCTGTTTTTGAGAGAGCGAAGGAACTGGTGGGTAAGCAGGGTGAATTTGGTACTATAAATGTTGCTTCAATTGAATTGATGCAAAGTAAGTTAAGCTCCCGGGGCTCTAAATATTCTATCCTGTCCAGTATTCCCCTGTTGGAGGTGGATAATGGAAATCCGTCTGCACGTTGAAGAAGTTGAACGAAGGATTCTTGCGCCCTGTGCTAGTTTTAGCAGTGCTACCTTGGGCAGGGTGGTGAAAGAAGAGGAATGCGTTGTTCGCACAGCTTATCAACGTGACCGGGACCGGATCATTCATTCAAAAAGCTTCCGCCGGCTTAAATATAAGACTCAGGTTTTTACCATCCCTGAAGGGGACCATTACCGGACTAGGCTTACTCATACTCTGGAGGTTGCTCAAATTGCTCGTACAGTGGCACGGGCACTAATGTTGAATGAGGATCTTACCGAAGCAATAGCCCTGGGCCATGACCTGGGGCATACTCCCTTCGGCCATGCCGGAGAAGAAGCCTTGAATAAGCTGGTTGAGTCCGGTTTTAGGCATAATGAGCAAAGCCTGAGGGTTGTTGATGTGCTTGAGGGGGGCAAGGGACTTAATCTTACCTGGGAGGTGCGGGACGGTATTTTAAATCATACCGGACCGGTAAGGCCGGCCTCTTTAGAAGGCCAGATCGTGAAAGTTGTCGATCGCGTCGCTTATATAAATCATGACATTGACGATGCTATCCGAGGTGGTGTCCTTACCTCAGAACAGCTCCCACGAGAAAGCATAGAAATACTGGGTAATCAACACCGTGAGCGGATAAATAATATGGTTATAGACCTAATCCAGATGAATTATAACGAGCCGAATATAATCAAGATGAGTCCCGCAGTCCAGGCTGCCACCGACCGCCTGAGGGAATTTCTTTTTAAAAACGTTTATCTGGGCGCCGGCGCCAAGCGGGAGGGGGCCAGGGCGCGTCACATTATTCAGCATCTATTTTATAAATTCAAGGAATGTCCGGGGGTTTTACCTGGCAAATACCTGGCTCGGACAAAAACCGGTGACACACAGCGTGCTGCCTGTGATTATATTGCAGGAATGACAGACAGGTTTGCGATTAAAACATATCAGAAGTACTTTTTGCCAGTGTCTTGGGTAGAATGAATTAGTGATTATGTGTTACAGAATATGGTAATAATATTTAAGAGTGCAATTATATAAAATATTGTCGATGTGCAGGCAGGGGAATTGAAAATTATAGCGAATATTTTTTACACATAGTAATTATTAGTTGTAATATTATTAACCATTGGAAAAGCTAATAAATATACTAAACATTGATTATATTGAAGGTGGTCAGGGTGGGCCTTATTTCTGCTGAAGTAATAGAAACAGTCCGCCTGCGGTCAGACATTGTTGAGGTGGTTTCCCGATACGTACAGCTTAAGAAAAAAGGCAAGTACTTTACCGGTTTGTGTCCTTTTCATCAGGAGCGTACGCCTTCATTTACTGTTACGCCGGATAAGCAAATTTTCCATTGTTTTGGTTGTAATACCGGCGGAAATGTATTTAGGTTCTTGATGTTGAAGGAAAACCTTACTTTTGTTGAAGCTATAAGCCTCTTGGCGCAACAGGCTGGGATAGCGATTCCTTCAAATGGAAGCCCGGCTGAGCGTGAAAAGGAGCATAAGAGGAACCGGTTGAGGCAGATTAATAGCCTGGCCATGGATTATTTTTTTTACATGTGCCAGCACCATGATGCTGCTGCCGGAGCTAGAAAATATCTAGCTGACCGCGGGCTTTCAAGGGAAATCCTGGAGCGTTTCAAGGTGGGGTATGCTCTTCCGAATTGGGATTCCCTGCTATTATTTTTAAAGGAGAAAGGTTACCAGGCCCAAGAAGTCGCCGAGGTTGGGTTAGCTATTAAGACGGAAAACGGAAAATATTATGACCGCTTTCGCCAACGGGTTATACTTCCTGTTTGGGACGCGACCGGCCGGGTGGTTGGGTTTGGCGGGCGAGTTCTTGATCATTCCCTCCCGAAATATATTAATACACCTGAAACATTGTTGTTTAGCAAGGGTCATCTACTCTACGGGCTCCACCTTGCCAGAGGCGCAATCAGGGAGAAGGGCTTTGTTATTATTATGGAGGGATATATGGATGTTATCACCGCCCATAGGTTTGGAATTACAAATGCAGTGGCATCGCTCGGTACCAGCTTGACCAGGGAGCAGGGCAGGCTGCTGATGAACTACAATAGAAATATAGTGATTGCGTATGATGCTGACGCGGCAGGTGTTGCTGCTACCATGCGGAGCTTAGATTTACTACAAGAACTTGGTTGCCTGGTCCGGGTAGTAAACATACCGGATGGGAAGGATCCTGATGAATTTTTGCAAAAACAGGGATATCAACCCTGGGAAAATTTAATTGACCAGTCGCCTTCACTGATTGAATATAAATTACAGCAGGCAGTTAGCAAAAAACAGGTTAGAACGGTTTCAGATAAACTAGAAATAATGCAGCAGGTGTTTCCCAGTCTGTCAGCGATTAACAGTGAAGTAGAAGTGGAGGAAAACCTTAAAGTAATGGCAGGACTCTTGAATTTGAGCCCGGAAGCAATTGCAGGCGAATTTAAGAGACATAAAGCAAATGCGGGAAAAAAATGGACAAATTCGGATAATATTGTTAAAACGAAGCATAATACATTAAGCAATATAAAAAAACCAGATGCCCGAGAAAAAGCAGAAGCAGGTCTTTTGCGTCTAATTATAGAAGACCCGTCTTTGATTGAAACTGTTATAGCAAAACTAGGTCCCGAGCCTTTTAGCAGTAGCAATTATCATAAATTATTTCAACAGGTTCAAAAAATCTTTAATAAACCTGATTACCAGCTTGCTGGACTTTTTAATTATCTTGGGGATGATGAGCAAACCTTGTTAAGCTACTTATTAACCCTTGAAATTCCTGGAGAAAACAGGGAGCAAATGAGCGAATATGTGGAGTGCATCAGTCGCTGCAACCGGCAGGAACGTAGAACGATGCTTTTGCAGGAAATAAGTAAAGCAGAAAAATCCGGTAGTCATTGGCATGATTTATGGAATGAGTATATTCTTTTGCGGGGGATCGCTGAGGCTGAGCGACTAGGTGACCGCGAACGTACCGCAGTCTTGTTGCAGGAATATCAGCAACTTATAAAGATAGATACGTGGAAGCACCCTAGAGAGGGGAGTGACGGCAGCTGAAGGACGAAATTAAAATCGAATGTTTTAAGGAACTTATTGAAAAAGGCAAAAAAAATGGAGTCCTGACTTACCACGAGATTATGGACAGCCTTCAGGGAATAGACATTACTCCTGAGCAAATTGATGATTTTTACGAAAAATTAGCCAGCATGGGTGTAGAAATTGTCCCTGAGGCACATGGAGGACAACTTGATAATGCAGCGCTTGAAGTTACTGAAGAGGCAGGAGTAGATCTTTCCATACCTGAAGGCGTTGGTATCGATGATCCGGTTCGCATGTACCTTAAAGAAATAGGCCGTGTTCCACTCCTTACATCTGAAGAAGAAGTTGAGCTAGCAAAGCGTATGGAAAATGGTGATGAAGAGGCGAAAAGAAGACTGGCGGAAGCCAATCTAAGGCTTGTGGTCAGTATTGCCAAACGCTATGTAGGAAGAGGTATGCTTTTTCTGGATTTGATTCAGGAGGGCAATCTGGGCTTGATCAAGGCGGTAGAAAAGTTTGACTACCGGAAGGGGTATAAATTCAGCACGTATGCTACTTGGTGGATACGCCAGGCTATAACTAGAGCAATAGCGGATCAAGCTAGGACCATTAGGATACCAGTGCATATGGTAGAAACAATCAACAAATTGATCCGGGTTTCCAGGCAACTTTTGCAAGAGCTGGGTCGTGAGCCAAGTCCGGAAGAAATTGCTAAAGAGATGAATATCACCGAGGATAAAGTTCGTGAAATAATAAAGATTGCACAGGAACCGGTATCATTAGAAACACCTATTGGTGAAGAGGAAGATTCCCATCTCGGTGATTTCATTGAGGACCATGAAGCCAGGGCCCCGGCCGAGGAGGTATCATTTACCCTTTTACGTGAGCAGCTTGACGAGGTACTAAAAACTCTAACTGACCGCGAGCAGAGGGTTTTACGGTTACGCTTTGGTCTTGATGACGGCCGGGCGCGAACACTTGAGGAAGTTGGCCAAAAATTTGGTGTTACTAGGGAGCGTATAAGGCAAATTGAGGCTAAAACTCTCCGGAAATTACGACATCCCAGCCGCAGTAAAAAACTTAAGGATTATTTAGAATAAACTTAAAGATAAGTATTGACGAGAAGAATAAATGATAGTATAATACCAACTACGGGTGTTCCTCGATAGCTCAACGGTAGAGCAACCGGCTGTTAACCGGTAGGTTGTAGGTTCGAATCCTACTCGGGGAGCCATTTTTGGGCCCATAGCTCAACGGTCAGAGCATCCGGCTCATAACCGGCTGGTTCCAGGTTCGAATCCTGGTGGGCCCACCATCTTAGTGGTCGTACCAAACCAAATACGGGCGATTAGCTCAGTTGGGAGC
>JAQVOX010000037.1 GCA_028702435.1 Desulfotomaculaceae bacterium
AGGTACCATTACCTCATAATCTTCTACAAAATCTCCCTCTAACATAAGAATTCTTTTGGTTCTCATAGTCCCACTTCCTTTAAAATACTATCAATCAATACCTAATCTATTTTACTTGAAAATAATGGATAAATCAATAAGAAAAAAATTTGGGGAACTGTGGTAAATTCTGATCGGCTCAACAGAGGTTGTCATGCATCCAACGCTCTAATAAACGGGGGCATACAACAGTCTTTCAAAAAAAACACCCTGGTATTAAAATGAGATTATATTACAATAGGAACCCGGAGAATGAACAATCCGCCCCAAGAGCCCCTTACCTCCTGAAATAATTCATGTAAAAAGAGGAGAAATGTTGCTACTTAAAGAATTATAGGCAAAAACCTGGAAGGCATCCTGAAAAAACTGGACACTCTTACTCGAGAAAAAGTTGCTGATTTAAAAGAGAAGCTCTTGGAGATGGAGAAAAAGAATGACCAGCAAAGGAATAAAGATTGATCATAGCCAGGTAGAAGGAAATAAATCCTCCGCTGCCAGGTTAGTGGAAATGGTGGGTACGCTTAGGCGCCATGGGGTGATCTACGGTGTTTCCCCCGAGAAGCTGAAATTGATTTTAGAAGACCTTGGCCCCACTTACGTCAAGCTTGGGCAGATTATGTCCATGCGCGCCGATATGCTCCCAAAAGAATATTGCCAAGTCCTCGCCGGGTTGCGCACCGATGTGAAAACGATATCGTATGAAGATGTGGTACGGGTGATTGAAACCGAGCAAGGCGCCGGGGTTGACGAAATTTTTCAGGAGATTTCCAAGGAGCCAATTGGCTCAGGCTCAATAGCCCAGGTGCACAAAGCCATCTTGAAAAATGAAAAAACCGTTGTGATAAAAGTCCAGCGTCCCGGTATTTACCAAACGATGGAGAGAGATGTACATCTGCTCAAAAAAGCTATTTCCTTGATGAAAATTCTGAAAATCAGTGTCGGTAAAATCGACTTTAAGATGTTCATCGATGAAATGTGGGCGACCGCCCAGCAAGAAATGAACTTTATTACCGAAGCAGACTACATCCAAGAGTTTACCGACTTAAACGCTAATATCAATTATATAGCTTTCCCGCAGGTAGAGCGATATCTAACTACACCCAGAGTCCTGGTGATGGAGTACGTTGAAGGTGTGCAAATTGATGAGCTTGCTCAACTTGAACAACTCGGTTACGACATCAACGGAATCGGGCTCAAGCTGGCAGAAAACTATATCAAACAAATCGTAGATGATGGCCTGTTCCATGCCGACCCCCATCCAGGGAATATCTATATCCGGGACGGAAAGATTGTCTGGCTGGATTTAGGTATGGTCGGCAGAATTAATAATCGTGATCGGATGCTTTTGAAAAAAACTATTCTTGCAATCGTTCAGCATGATATAGAAGGGTTGATAGAAATATTTTTAGTGTTGGACACCATCAAGGGCAGTTTTAACCGCACAAAGCTCTATGAGGATTTCGAAATCCTGCTGGCACGTCACGCAGATATGGATTTTGCCGGGCTGCATTTGGGACAAATCATGGAGGAAGTTAAGGATATCCTTGTCTACCATCAAATATCACTGCCTTCAGGCATAACTATGCTTGGCAGAGGCATAGTGACCATTGAGGGAGTCCTGAAGGTTTGCAGCCCCCAGGTTAATTTTGTGGAAGTTATGGCCAACCATATTGCCGGAAGTATACTTAAGGGAATAGACCTTAAACGGGAAATACTGTTAACAGCTTCATCTTTAAGAAGTTTTACCAAAAGCACGCTTGCATTGCCGGAACAACTTTCTAACTTCCTTAAAGTAGCTATGCGAGGTCAGACAAAAATAAATATCGATTTGTCCAGCGCTAATGAGCCCGCGCGCCGGGCCGACCGGATGATCAACAAGCTGACCATCGGCATCCTCAGCTCTTCACTAATTATCGGCTCCAGCATTATATGTGCTTCGAATGTCACTCCCCGCTTGTTTGGTACCCCGGTTTTAGGAATAACCGGGTATCTTATTGCTCTTCTTTTGTCTGGATGGATTATTATTAAAATCATCCGCAATAAATGATCTCAGTCCTGCCGGTATGATGAAATAGTAAAGAGGGTTCTCAGCGAACCCTCTACTTTTGTGCATTGCATCGGTGCCGGTATTCTGCTTTGAATTATTTAAAAGCAATCAACAATGCGTTTGCCATTACAGCTATAACTAATAAAAAAATTGATTTAGTCCATGCTGAATATTACCTATTTCCATACCCAGTCTTTGAGGCCATAGTTGAAAGGAATCATTTTTGGGCTTTCCGGTTTATTTTGTCAAACTCAAAAACAGGCCACATGTTCTTCCGGTAGAAGCTTAGGTAGTTATCAAATTTTCTAACCTCAGCCCTGGCGAGTGTATATTGCAGAGGAGCATTAAAAAACTTATTGTTTATATAGCTGATTAAATCAGCTATATACCTCCTGTCATTTTCAGATAACTCGCCTTCGATATAAAACAAGGTGAAATGTCCCTTAAAAACCCGTTTTCTCTCAATTCCTAGGTTTGCCAGGAGTTTATCATCATAGATATAATTTCTAAAGGTCTGCAGGCATTGATAATCATATTCAGTTACCGGAGAAACAATTGCGGCAACAATCCCATGTGGCAGAATAGAAATCCCTTTGACCACAAATTGTAAATATCCAGGCGCTGCTATTTTTGAAAACACCTGTTCTAAGGCAGAAAAAACTGTTTCCTCATAAGCATCCTGCCTTATGCTCTCCAGTACATCTCCTGAAACCAGCCGGGCCACTGTCATATGAAGCGCACTAACAGGCGCTGCCAATATTTTAGGAGACACCATATGACGAGATAACTCTTCTCTAATCGCAATCAGTTTTTTATAAAAACCTTCGTTTTCAATATCATCCGTGAAAGGCGGGGTTATTATTGTGTAACCAGCGTGAGAAAACGGTTCCCATTGACCGGAATTTGATATTTGGAACTTCCCGAGAGCCCGCACCTGACCGGCAATATACCTTATAGTATCTGCGCCGATAATATCTTCAACGAATTTAATATAATTTTTATAATTCATCTCAAGCATTTTTCTCATCCTCCAGCAGGAAACTAATTCTATGTTGTTTAAATCCTAACTTCTCATAGAATCTATACGCCGGAATTCTCTTTTTATTGCTGTTACTGCGTCAACATTATTATCTTTATTCAACAGTTGAATCTTCACTAATTTTCCGTTACTCTGCTGAAACACTCTTGGTCAAATTCCGCGGCTGATCTACATCTAAGCCCTTGGCCACGGCGGTGTAATATGCTAGAAACTGCAACGGGATTACAGCCAGCAGCGGGGCTAGAAACGGGTGGGTTTTCGGGATGTAGAACACTCTACCCGCCACTTTTTCCAATTCCTCGAAGCCTTCCATAGCCACAATAGCTACGCTGGCGCCACGGTTTGTTAATTCCTGAATGTTACCGGCCATTGTTTCCAGCAGATTTTCCTGGGTGGCTACAGCCACAATCGGCACATTTTTCTCAATAAGGGCCATGGGGCCGTGTCTCATCTCGCCGGTAGCGATAGCCTCGGCATGAATATAGGTTGTTTCCTTGAGCTTTAATGTGCCCTCCATGGCCACGGCGTAGTCTAGGCATCGTCCGGTAAAAAAGACATCCCCGCGGCCGGCAAATTCCCCGGCAAGTTTCTTTAGTTCACCGGTATCCATCAAAACACGCCGCGCCTTAGTGGTCAGTTCTTTTATTTCCGAAAGTATTTCCTGCATTTCTTCAGACCCGATCGCACTGCGCCCGGCGGCCAGGTAAAGGGCGAAAAGGACCATGATCATCAGCTGGGCGGCATAGGCCTTGGTGGAAGCGATGGCAATTTCAGGGCCGGCCACAGTGTAGATCACATCGTCGGCCTCGCGAGACATGGTGCTGTCCATCACGTTGGTTACGGCAATCACCCGGGCTCCCAGATTTTTGGCCTCCCGCAGCGCGGCCAAAGTATCGGCAGTTTCACCGGATTGGCTGATCACCATCACCAGTGTACCCGGTTCGAGAATTGGCCGGCGGTAGCGGAACTCGGAGGCTATTTCGACTTCTACCGGTATTCGCGCCAGTCTTTCAATATAGTTCTTTCCTGCCAGGCCGGCATGATAGGCGGTACCGCAAGCAGCAATATGGATTTTCTTTATATTCTTAATTTCTTCCAGTGAAAGACTAACCTCATTAAATACCACCCCCGCGCCACCAGCAGAAATCCGGGCGCTCATGGTATCTTGCAGGACCTGGGGTTGCTCGTGGATTTCCTTCAGCATAAAGTGGACGTAACCATCTTTTTCTATACTATACATTATTATTACCTCCTATTTTCCCCCTGAAACAATTACAAAGTAAAGGCATTAATAAACTCAATAGCTCACCCGTTAAACGGCAATAACAAAAGTATTAATCGAAATAAAAATGCCGGGCATATTAAAGCCACGGCAGTTAAGATACATTATTGGGTTTTCTCATAAAGGCAACACTAACCCTATATTTGCTACGCCGCTAGGGGCCGCCGGCAATTTTGTCCCACCGGTTACCCAGTGGTTTTGTAATGCCTCTGACGGTCTGGCCGGACCGGGGGGAACCCGCCGAAAATTCGATTAACCCCCTCCTCGTCTACCCTGATAAACTTGCCTATATTAATAACAAACAGGGTGCTGGCGCTTTATTTTTAAATTTTCCCAATTGTATTAAAGTAACCTTCCGTTCCTAGTATTCTCACCCCGCCACCTATTTTATTTAAACTGGTGTTTGCGTCAAAATACAGCTTATCACCACTAAAGTTAGGCATGATCCACATTGATCAAACCTACTTAATTTTATCTATTATATTCGCCAGCCCGTCGACAATTTCCTTTAGTTGCTCCATATTTCTTCCTTCAGCCATTACCCGTACCAGGGACTCTGTACCGGATGGACGCACCAGTATACGCCCGTCTCCACCCAACCTGAGCTCAGATTCTTTGATGGCTTCAGCCAAAACGGGGCTATCCATAACTTGTGATTTATCAACAACCGGCACATTTACCAGCAATTGAGGGAACCTTTCCATCTGCGCTGCTAATTGCTCCAGTGGCAGGCCGCTCTCTTTCATCACACTCGTAAGCTGTAAGGCTGTTAAAATGCCGTCACCGGTAGTATTATAATCCAGTGAAATGATGTGACCGGACTGTTCACCCCCAAAACGGGCGCCAGTACGCAGCAGTTCCTCCAAAACATAGCGGTCACCAACTTTTGTCTCTATTACCTTGATGCCCATATCCCGGAGTGCCAGGTGTAGCCCGAGGTTACTCATCACGGTAACAACCACAGTGTTTTTCGCCAGTAAGCCCTTCTCCTTTAGATGGCGGGCAAAAATAACCATGATTTGGTCGCCGTCTACCAGCCTGCCACCGGCATCTACCGCCAGTACCCGGTCGGCGTCGCCGTCGTGGGCAAGCCCCAGATCAGCCCCTGCTGAAACAACAGCCTCCATTAAAGCTTCCGGGTGGGTTGAACCACACCTGTCATTGATATTAATCCCATCCGGATGGCCAAAAATTGTGATCACTTCGGCGCCCAACTCGCTGAAAATTCGCGGGGCTACTTGATAGGCCGCACCATTTGCACAATCTACTACAACTTTCAGGCCGCTCAGGTCTATTTTAAAAAGGCTGCCGGCATAATTAACATACCGGTCAACTGCATCATGCATGCGGTGTAAACGCCCGATTGCTTTACCTTCAGGGGAAGGGATACCGGCGCACTCATTTATGACCAGCGCTTCAATATCTGCCTCAACTTCGTCGGAAAGCTTGTAGCCGCTGGAACTGAAGAATTTAATTCCATTATCGTCAACAGGGTTATGAGAAGCGGATATAACCACCCCGGCCGCCGCCTTCAGCTCACGAGTAAGGTATGCTATCGCCGGCGTGGGCATTACTCCTAAAGAGACTGCATCAACACCGGCGGAACAAATGCCCGCTACCAGTGCGGCTTCCAGCATATCCCCTGAAACTCGGGTGTCTTTACCTATAACCATGCGGTTGCCGTTACCGTCTCCCGTGAGGATATATGCTCCCGCACGGCCAAGCTTAAAAGCCACCTCCGGGGTTAGATCACGGTTGGCTACACCTCTTACCCCATCCGTGCCAAACATTAACCCCAATAGAACCAACTCCTCTCATCGCAAGGTCACTTTTTGTGATTATTTTTGTGATTATATATGACTTCTTAAATCAAAATCATAGTTCATTCTATGTTATCCGACAACTTTCTGTCAATCTCGCGGATTAGGTAATTATGGCTCAGCTGGAACAGCTCCACTATTATTTGGCGCTTCTTCAGTATGTTTCTCATTGTTAACTTCCAAATAGACATCTACCTGACCTGGCTGATAATCAATAATACCGGCAATAGGCGCCAGGCTTACATTGATCACAAGGTTTTTATCAACATTGTCAATATCTATCAGTTCAGTACTTATTTCATAAACGTTGTTAATTACTTCTGCCGGGCCAAATATTTGCACCGAACCCGGTTCGGAATAACTACTACTAATGGTAAAGCCAAAAGCAGGAGTACCGGTAATCTGTGGTTTGACCGGCACAGTTTTGGAAAAAGAAGTGCTGGCAACCGGCACTACGACCTGAACTACAGCAGGATTTAAAGCAACACCCGCAACACTCGCACTAACCGTAACCGGCTCATCAATATCTTTTATGGCCGACGTAATATCTACCACTGCGGTGACTTGGCTAATTGTATTAACTAATTTTCCCGGGCCTCTGACAGAAACAACTTCCGGCCGGCATTCCGGCGCCATCGCAATGTAGCCCGGGGTGGGGCTTCCCTTCAAGCTTACCTTGACCGGTATTTTTTTTTCAACCAGCGAGTCTATCGATAAATGTACTTGCTCCGGGTTGATTCGAACCACGCGCAGGCCTAAGGGAACGCTGACTTGGACGGGTAATGTATTTTCCCCAATCACGCCCCCCGCTAGATCAATTACTGCCTTAAAATCTTCTGGGGTAATATTGTCTAACTGGCTTTTATTCCCAATCACTCTCACCTTAACATTTTCCGGCATTCCGTCAGTAATCAAAAAATTATTGTCTAAACCGGTTTGTTTCAGGCTAATATTTAACACTCTTTCCCGGGACGGGTTCTGTTCATTGCTGACAAATATCCATAAAATAAGCGCAAGCAGTACAGAAATCAACTTAATGGAATTATTCTGCCAATTCAGCTGCATTTTAGTTACCTCCTGGCCCAAAGTGATGACAGTGTACTGCCTGACTTGTTGCTAAAAAGCATACTTAGCTTTTCCTGCAGGCTTGACTCATCCAGATTTCTGGTGAGCACACCTTCAACTGCTATCGATATGATGCCGGTTTCCTCGGACACAATGACTGCTACCGCATCGGATTGCTCACTAATACCGATACCGGCCCGGTGCCTGGTACCCAAATCGCTGGTGAGATTGGGGTTTTCGCTAAGAGGCAAAAAGCATGCCGCCGCTGCCACCCGGTCGTTCCGGATGATTACTGCGCCATCATGGAGGGGTGTTTTCGGTATAAATATATTTATCAGAAACTCTACAGAAACAAGCCCGTCGATTTTCAATCCGGTATCAATATACTCTTCTAACCCGGACTCGCGCCCCAGTACAATAAGTGCCCCAATTTTATTTTTTGAAAGGATGGTTGTCGCACGGGTAATTTCAGCAATAACCTTAACCTGGCCTACTTCTCCCTGAAACAGTGGGGTAATAGAGCGATGGGTTAAAAATTGCCCGCGCCCGAGCTTTTCCAGAGCCCGCCTGAGTTCGGGCTGGAATACTATCGGCAGCGCCACCACCAGCGCAGTCATAGCCTGCTTCAGGATCCAGTTCATAGTATAAAGATTAAGCATACTGGAGAGTGCTGTGGCAATTAATAGAACAGCAATTCCCTTGATCAATTGCTCAGCCTTGGTTCCTTTAATCATCAGCATCAATTTGTATACTATGAATGCTACAATAAAAATGTCAATCACGCTGTACAGGTTAAATTTCAGTATCCCCCCTAAATAGTCCAGGCTGGGTAACCAGAACTGCTCCATTGACATCCCTCCTTTTCTGACCTCACAAAACAAAAAAAGATCCGGCGCATTAGGCCGGAGAATCACTACCATTACCATTTTCACCATTACCCTGGTCAGTTTGCTCACCTTCTAGCAAACCGTAGGCAATACTGTCCGCCAGGGCTTGCCAACTAGCCTCGATAATATTCTGGGATACGCCCACTGTGCCCCAAGAACGCGGGCCGTTACTGGTTTCAATGTGAACCCGCACCGTAGCCCCGGTTCCATCCTTTTCGTCCAGTACCCGCACCTTATAGTCAGAAAGATGCATAACCTTTATTCCCGGATAAAACTCTTCAAGGGCTTTGCGCAGAGCATTGTCCAGGGCGTTTACCGGCCCGTTACCCTCCGCAGCGGTGTGTACTACCCGTTCGCCAACCCTCATCTTAATAATTGCCTCGGAATAAGCATGGTTATTTTCCCTTATTTCAGTTATTAATCGTAGGGCTTCCAGGGAAAAGGGCTCTTGGTACCCGTTAAATGCTTTGCGCATTAAGATAATAAAAGACCCTTCCGCTCCCTCAAACTGAAAGCCCTGATTTTCCAGTTGCTTGATCTCCTCTAAGATCCGCTTGCCTTCGGGACTCTGCTGGTCGACCGGCAGGTTATGTTCCTTATACTTATACAGCATATTAGACATACCTGAAAGCTCGGAAATCAATACCCGGCGCACATTCCCCACCAACTCCGGCTCAATATGCTCATAAGTCTTGTAGTCTTTAAGCAGTGCGCTGACATGCACGCCACCTTTATGGGCAAAAGCACTTGACCCAACATAAGGCTGATGTATATTATGGCTTACATTAGCCACTTCGCTGACGAAACGTGACAACTCGGTCAGCCGGGCTAATTTTTCCCGGGGAATGGTCTCAATACCGCACTTTAGGGTAAGATTAGGTATTACTGAACATAGATTAGCGTTGCCACATCTTTCACCATAACCGTTTATCGTACCCTGCACTTGCACTGCCCCGGCCTGCACCGCCATCAGAGAATTGGCCACTGCCATTTCGCCGTCATTATGGGCATGAATGCCGATGGGGACACTCAGGTAACTCCGAGCTACCCGGACTATTTCCATGATTTCCGTGGGTAAGCTTCCTCCGTTAGTATCACAAAGTACTACCGTCTCCGCCCCGCCTTCCCCTGCCGCCTTAACTGTTTCTAAGGCATAGGCCGGGTTGGCCTTGTATCCGTCAAAAAAATGCTCCGCGTCATAGATCACTTCCAGGCCGCAACTCTTCAGATAGGCTATTGTTTCATGAATCATGGCCAGGTTCTCTTCAAGTGTCGTTCCCAGTGCCCGGCGAACATGAAAGTCCCAACTCTTACCGAAGATAGTGACCACCGGAGTCTTGGATTCCAAAAGGGCTTTGACGTTGGCATCGTTCTCCGCAGCCACAGAAGGCCGGCGGGTCGAACCAAAGGCGGCTATTTTGGCCTGACTCATTTTAATGCCACGGATACGGTGGAAAAAATCAAAATCCTTAGGATTTGAACCGGGCCAGCCCCCTTCGATATAATGAACCCCAAATTTATCTAGTCGCTTGGCGATCTTAATCTTATCTTCACAAGAATAGGAGATTCCTTCTGATTGGGTACCGTCCCGGAGCGTAGTATCGTAAATTTGCACAATATGCATCATGTCACCTCATTTACACCCCGGACTCAACCTGCTCAATTATACGGTCCCCCATCTGGATGGTATTTACTAATTCCTTACCATCTTCCATCAAGTCAGCAGTCCGAAAACCCAAATCCAGCACCCTGGTAATAGAACGCTCAACACAGTTAGCCTCCTCGGTCAGATCCAAGGAAAAGCGCAGGAGCATAGCGCCCGACATTATGGTTGCTATCGGATTAGCCCGCTGCATGCCGGCATATTTTGGGGCTGAGCCATGGCTGGGCTCATAAAG
Organism: Desulfotomaculaceae bacterium; assembly: GCA_028702435.1. Classification (GTDB taxonomy): domain Bacteria; phylum Bacillota; class Desulfotomaculia; order Desulfotomaculales; family Pelotomaculaceae; genus MVQL01. The sequence continues at coordinate 10,078 of JAQVOX010000037.1, forward strand.
GCCGATATCACCACCGATACTGGCCGATGCCAGCATACCCAAGGAACCGGTAAGCATTGAGGCCTGATCGCTTAAGATATCGCCAAACATGTTCTCGGTGACCAGGACATCAAACTGGCGCGGATTTTTTACTAACTGCATCGCACAGTTGTCCACATAATAATGCTCCAGTTCTACATCCGGGTATTCTGCGCTAAGGGCCGAGACCACTTCACGCCAGTAGCGGGAACTCTCCAAGACATTTGCCTTATCTACAGAAGTTACCTTGCCGCGTCGCTTTCTGGCCAACTGAAAGGCCATATGAGCAATCCGTTCAATTTCCGGGGTGGTATACTCCAGAGTATCAACAGCCCTGATACCGCCGTCGGCCATGGGCTCTCTGTATTTTTTACCGAAATAAAGACCTCCGGTCAATTCCCGGACGACCATAATATCCAGGCCGGATACCACTTCCGGCTTTAAGGTAGAGGCATTAACCAGCGCCGGGAAAACTTTCGCCGGGCGCAGGTTAGCGTACAGCCCCAACTCTTTGCGCAAGGGGAGCAGCGCCCCAACTTCCGGACGCAGGTTTGACGGTAAATCGTCCCATTTAGGCCCGCCGACAGCACCCAGAAGAATAGCATCACTATTATGACATAAATCCAGCGTCTCAGGGGGCAACGGGTGACCGACCGCGTCATAAGCCGCCCCGCCAATCAGGCCCTCTGTAAACTCGAATTCGTGCCCAAAACGCCGGGCCACTGCTTCCAGCACCCGGACTGCCTGCACGGTAATTTCGGGACCGATCCCATCACCTGGCAAAACAGCTATTTTGTACACTCTTTGTTCACCCTTTCCGCCACGTAATTAATCAAGCCGCCTGACGCAATGATCTGCTGCATAAAGAGCGGCACCGGCGTGGCCTGGTAAGTCTTACCCGTCGTCTTGTTGGTAATGATCCCCGTACCGGCGTCCACCGCCACCTCATCACCTTCATTAATTTCTTCAGCAGCCTCAGGCGCCTCAAAAATAGGCAGTCCGATGTTAAAAGCGTTACGGTAAAAGATCCGGGCAAAGGTCTTGGCGATTATACATGATATTCCCGCAGCCTTAATCGCAATAGGAGCGTGCTCCCGTGAACTACCACAGCCGAAGTTCTTACCGGCGACGATTATCTCACCGGGTTTTACCTTTTCAGGGAACGCCGGATCGGCGTCTTCCATACAGTGTTTGGCCAGTTCAGCCGGGTCCGAAGTATTCAAATACCTGGCGGGAATAATGGCATCGGTATCAACGTCCGAGCCAAATTTCCAGGTCCTTCCTTGTAGTTCCAACTATTCCACCTCCCCAGGGGCAGCGATACGGCCCAGTATCGCCGACGCGGCAGCCACGGCAGGATTAGCGAGGTAAACCTCACTCTCCGGATGCCCCATCCTACCTACAAAGTTCCGGTTAGTGGTAGCGACGGCGCGCTCTCCTTTAGCCAGGATACCCATATGTCCCCCTAGGCAGGGTCCACAGGTGGGGGTACTCACCGCCCCGCCGGCCATAACAAAAATTTCAATTAAGCCTTCCCGCAGCGCTTGCAGGTAAATTTCCTGGGTGCCGGGGAAGATGACCATTCTCACATTTTTATGCACTTTTTTTCCTTGCAGTAATTTAGCGGCTACTCTCAGGTCCTCCATCCGCCCGTTGGTGCAGGAGCCAATGACGACCTGGTCGATTTCCACATTTCCAGCCGCACCAACCGGCCGGCTATTCTCCGGCAAGTGCGGGATGGCTACCTGGGGCTCAATCTTAGAAACATCATACTGGTAAACTTTCACATAACTGGCGTCCGGATCACTCTGGTAAAACTGATACGGGCGCTTGCAGCGGCCTTCCACGTAAGCCCTGGTTATAGCATCGGGGGCAACGATTCCATTCTTAGCGCCGGCCTCGATCGCCATATTGCACATAGTCAAGCGACTCTCTATGGACAGGTTTTCTATAGCAGGCCCTGTAAACTCCATGGAGCGGTAGAGCGCCCCGTCCACCCCGATATCGCCGATGGTATACAAAATTAGATCTTTGCCGCTAACCCAAGGTTGCAACTCACCGGTAAATTCAAATTTAATTGATTCCGGCACTTTTAGCCAGGTCTCCCCAAGCGCCATGGCCGCGGCTAGATCGGTGCTGCCCACACCGGTAGAAAATGCTCCTAGTCCCCCGTAAGTGCAAGTATGTGAGTCCGCCCCGATGACCAGATCGCCGGGCCCTACCAGGCCCTGCTCGGGCAGGAGGCAGTGCTCAATACCCATGCGCCCGATTTCAAAATAATTGGTCAGGCCGTACTGGCGCGAAAAATTTTTCACGAGCAGGGCCTGTTCTGCTGACTTTATATCCTTATTGGGAGTAAAGTGATCAGGAACCAGAGTCACCCGCTCCCGGTCAAAAACGTCCGCTACCCCGATTTTTTCAAACTCCCTAATGGCTACCGGCGCCGTAATATCATTTGCCAGCACAAAATCTACCCGGGCGTTAATTAGTTCGCCGGGTACAACATGCTCTTTACCGGCATGGTTAGCTAGGATCTTTTCAGTTATAGTCATTGGCATTTAGTATCACCCCGTTTACTTTTGCACTCTACGTTATTAGCCTTACTTCTTTATGTCTTTACCTGGCCGTTTTCCCATACCAGTTTGTTCACAGCGTTAACATAGGCCTTGGCGCTGGCATCCAGGATATCCGTACTGATCCCGCGCCCCATGTATGTTTTCTTTCCGTCAATAGTAATCCGCAGGGTAACATCACCCAAAGCATCTTTTCCCGCTGTAACAGCGTTTATCCCCCAATTAGCTAAAGTACAGTTCAGTCCGGTAATTTTATCTACCGCCTTACAAATAGCGTCTACAGGGCCATTGCCGCAGGCAGCCTCTTCCATCAGCCGACCGTCCTGCTTCAGGCCAATAGTAGCTGTAGGCACTATAGTAGTACCGCTGGAAATATGCAGGTATTCAAGCAAGTACGTATGGGGTATGCGGCGAATTTCTTCATCGATTATTGCCTCTAAATCTTCGTTAGTAATATTTTTTTTCTTATCTGCCAGTTTTTTAAAAAAGATAAAAGCACTATTCAGTTCATCTTCCGACAGGTTATAGCCTAATCCTTGTAAACGCTGGCGAAAGGCGTGACGGCCGGATAGCTTTCCGAGCACCAGATTGCTCTTGCTGATCCCGACCATAGCCGGGTTCATGATCTCATAGGTGGTGCGCTCCTTAATGATCCCGTCCTGGTGAATGCCTGACTCGTGGGCAAAAGCATTTTTACCCACTACCGCCTTATTAGCCTGCACTTTCATACCGGTAAGAGAACTTACCAGCCTGCTGGTGCGATAAATTTCTTCAGTATTGACGTTGGTAAAATAGTCGAAGTGGTCCTTGCGGGTCCTGAAGGTCATCACCACTTCCTCCAGCGCCGCATTGCCGGCCCGCTCACCGATCCCGTTGATAGTGCCCTCAACCTGCCGGGCGCCATTTGTCACCGCTGCCAAAGAGTTGGCCACAGCCAGACCAAGATCGTTATGGCAGTGAATACTAACGATTACTTTTTCAATACCAGTTACTTTTGAGCATATGGTGTTAATAAACCGGCCCCATTCCTCCGGAACAGCGTAGCCCACAGTGTCAGGGATGTTCACGACAGTAGCGCCTGCCGCAATCACTGCCTGCAAAACTTGGCATAAAAATCCCAAATCAGAGCGGGAGGCGTCCATAGCAGAAAATTCTACGTCCGCAGTGTAGGATTTAGCCCGCTTAACAGCAGCTACAGCCGCCTCAAGCACCTGCTCCCTGGTAAGCCGTAACTGGTGTTCCAGATGGATATCTGAAGTAGAAATAAAAGTATGAATGCGAGCCTGATCAGCAAAGCGCACTGCCTCCCAGGCCCGGTCAATATCCTCAAAATAAGTTCGGGCCAAGCCGGCCACGGCTACTCCCTTGACATTACGAGCGATAGCACTGACTGCTTCAAAATCACCAGGTGAAGCAATGGGAAATCCAGCCTCAATAATGTCTACTCTCAGTTTAGCCAGTTGCCGGGCAATCTGGATCTTTTCATTCATGTTTAGGCTTGCGCCTGGTGACTGTTCTCCATCTCTTAAAGTAGTATCAAAAAGATAGACACGCTGGCTCATGTTTCCTCCAAATTCCTTATTAATCTATGGCTTCGTTGATATTTGATCCTGCCAAAACCATTGGCAGTACGTTTTCTTCGCCACTAACCAGGCAATTTACCATCACCGGCTCTTCAGAAGCCAGAATTTCCGGTAGTTGGTCCATCAGTTGCTCAGGTGTTTTAATTATGTATCCGGCCATCCCATAAACTTTCCCAAGGGCCGCGAAATCAAGATCAAACTGAAAATCTACTGCAATATGCCGTTTATCGCAATAAAACTCCTGAAGCTGGCGAACCATACCCAACTGCCTGTTATTAATAACAAATATTTTCAGGGGTAATTTCTGCTCCACAGCAGTAGCAAGCTCCTGCAAAGTCATCTGAATACTGCCGTCACCGGTGATCAGGATTACCGGCCGGCCAGGGGCGCCCATCTGCGCTCCGATTGCCGCCGGCAAACCAAAGCCCATGGTGCCTAAACCGCCGGAGGTGATAAAACCGTGGGGCTCATTAAATTTATAATACTGGGCGGCCCACATCTGGTGCTGCCCCACATCGGTAACAATAATACCACTGCCGCCCACTTGTTCGCAAATCTTTTCGATCACAAACTGGGGCTTTAAGCTTCCCTCACTAGAATAGCTCAGCGGGTATTTGCTTTTCCATTCCTGCACCTGTGTAACCCATTCAGAATTTTTCCTTTTTTTAAGCAGCTGCAGGATGGATTCAAGAACCAACTTAACATCGCCCACAATAGGCAGGAACGGACGAACATTCTTACCAATTTCCGCCGGGTCTATATCGATATGAATAATTTTGGCGTTTGGTGCGAATCCTTCCAGATTGACCACCACACGGTCGTCAAAACGGGCGCCCACAGCAATCAGACAGTCGCATTCAGTAACAGCCAGATTGGCATAGCGGGTGCCATGCAACCCTAACATGCCCAGGAAGAGGGGGTGCTCACTAGGGAAACAACCCAAACCCATTAATGTATGTGTTACCGGGGCAGAGATGGTTTCAGCCAAATTTCTCAATTCAGCAGCG
>JAQVOX010000152.1 GCA_028702435.1 Desulfotomaculaceae bacterium
CGGAACAATTTGTCAACCTGTTCATCGCGAAGCCCTCAGACTTACTTTCTGGACTAAAACAACCGGACCGGCTATGCTGCCCGGTTTTGCCGCCGTGATGGCGATCTTCACCTGTCTCACCGCCGCCGCCTGGCTAGCAACGTCTACAACTATGCCGGCGGAGTCGTAGTAAGTGAAGCCGACACTTTCGATATCACTTGCCAGCGGCTGGGGCACGTTGTTCTGGACCCGGCGGTAGAGGACATATGAAGAACAGTAATATCTTACGGCAGTTCCCCCGTCATTTTTAAAATAAAGATTGGTACTGTTGCTGGAAGCGGTAATCCCCTGCGTATACCTCAATTCCCTGCTCATCCGGTCAAGTGAGATGCGGAGGCTGTCATGCATATCGACCTTATGTTCACCCTGTTTCCAAAGGCTTACGGTCTGCCCGAAAAGTTCCCATACCACCAGGAGCAGTATGTTCAGCAGCAGGATGGACAAAATCAATTCGATCAGGGTGAAACCGCGCTCACCTCGCACATGGCCCACAGTTTTCACCTCTTCGTAATCCCGGACGTTAAGGCGAACGTTTTTGCCATACCTTCATCGCAATAAGAAACCGTTACGGTAACCTTCTTATTATTCAAACCGCCGCTTTCAACGGTCAGTTCATACCAGAAACCGGCGAATTGGGAGTAGTCTGTCTCTGCGGAGAAATCTGCTGACGTGACATTTACTACACTGTTAAAAGGTTTCCCCTTTATTTCTTCCATTTTGCTTTGAGCAAGCGCCATAGCGGCATTGTAATAGTAAGAACCGGCGTTCTGGCGGACTCCCAGGATGAGGCTGTTCGTTATCAGTACCAGCAGCATCGATAAAACAACAAAAGCTACTAGCACTTCCACCAAAGCAAGGCCGCGTTCATTATTAAAACCAGGAAACTTCAAGCCGTCACCCCGCATTTATTCGGGAAATATTAAGGTACGATTGCGCTAACCCGCACGCGGCCGATCTGATCTACAATTACATATAATAATTTCTTGGATTGCCGGTCCTGCAGGGTGACAGTCCCGCCAATCCCGCCGGCAGGCTTACCGTTAGCGGCACAAAACAACTTGCTATCCTGATAATTATTGAAGACAAGGTCAACGCTGTCCGGAAGGCTTACCGTCTTGTAAGCAGCTAGGCCGTTTCTTAAAAAATATCTTTCGTAGTAATTGTCGAAGAATATATTGAAAGCAGCACTCTCATTATTAATGGCGGATTGCTGGAGGGAGCGGATGTCCAAAACCAATAGCCTAGCAGAGTTGTCAAGGATGCAATACCCAATGGTAGTACTGAAGACGGGTATCGCGATAGCCACCAGCAGACCGGTAATAAAGATTACAACAATTAATTCGGCTAAGATAAAACCGGCGTTTTTTGTTGTTGCTTGCTTGAAAATAATTTTTTCCATTCTCATTACTGAAAATTAGAAATGATGCTGAAAACCGGCAGCATAATAGAAAGGATGATCAGACCTACCACACCGCCGATGCCGACTATTAAAACCGGCTCCAGCAGAGCAGAAAGCCTGGCCGCCATTTCTTCGACTTCCCGCTCGTAATAACCGGCTATCTTCTCCAGTAGAATATCTACGGAACCCGTCTCTTCGCCGATCGAAATCATTCTCGTCACCATCGGTGGGAAAACCCCACTTTTCTGCAGCGGCAGGGAAATGCTCTGCCCTTCTTTGATACTGTCTTCGGCTTCTTCGATACTTTTGATTACTGCGTAGTTTCCGGCTATGTTTTTAACTACATCAAGAGACTGCAGGATCGGAACACCACTTTTCAAGAGGGTACTCAAAGACCGGCAGAATCGGGCAATGATGATCTTACGGATCAACGGACCAAATACCGGAAGGTTAAGAACGATCTGATCCCTGATCTTTTTGCCCGGCCCGGTCTGAACAGCCTGCCGGTAACTAAATACTATTCCTGCGATCAAAATCAGCACCACATACCATGAGTTTTTCAAAAAAACACTGAACATGATCAACATTTGCGTAGCCGGTGGAACAGGCGCTTTCATATCGGTAAGCATGATAACAAACTGCGGCACCACAATAATCAGCAGCATGGCTATGGCCAGGACGGCCATAGCCGCAACAAAGGCCGGGTAGGTCATCGCCGACTTAACCTTTTCCTTCAGCTCATGCTCTCTATCTAAACTTACTGCCAGACGTTCCAGTACCTGATCCAGCGCTCCGCCCACCTCCCCGGCTTCCAACATACTGTTCATAAACCGGGGAAACACCCTGGGGAAGGCTTTGAACGACTCAGTCAAAGATTTCCCGCCTTCAAGCTTCCTGATTACTTGTATTATCGTTTCCTTGAGTGTTTTATGATCATATTGCTGCGTTAAAATACTCAGGCTCTGAAGAATGGGCACGCCGGCCTCGGTCATGGCGGCAAGCTGGCGGCACATAATAGCCAGTTCCCTGGTGCTGACCTTTTTTTGAAAGATTTTGTCCAGGCTGATCGATACTCCGTAAGAGGCTTCTTTGATTTCCACCACAAAGGACTTGCGTTCTCTGAGCAGGGTAATCGCCTGGTTCCGGTTTTCTGCCTCAATTTTTCCTTTAACCAGTTTACCGGCCTGATCACGGGCCCGATAGACAAATTTCTGCGGCATTTAATCTACCGCTCCATCATCATTTGCGACTCTGATCACCTCTTCGATAGTGGTCAAGCCTTCCATAACTTTCTGGATGCCGTCCATTTTCAGGCTGATCATCCCTTCGGCCAGAGCTTTCTGCTTGACTTCATCCGACGAAGCATTTCTGATAATCAACCGGCGAAGCCCGGCAGTGATGGGCAGCACCTCATGAATGGCCATGCGACCCCGATAGCCGGTATGCCCGCAATGCTCACAGCCGGCGCCTTTGTAGAGAGTAACCGGCTGCTCCGACCCAACCCCGATAAATACCCGCTCCACAGCATCCGGCGCCAACTCGTAAGCCTGGCGGCATTCCGGGCAGATCAGCCTGACCAGGCGCTGCGCAACCGTTACCAGCACCGACGAAGCGACCATAAACGGCTCGATACCCATTTCGACCAAGCGGGTAATGGCGCCGGCAGCGTCGTTGGTGTGCAGGGTAGAAAGGACCAAATGGCCGGTATTGGCATATTTTATGGAAATCTTTGCCGTCTCGCTGTCCCGGATCTCCCCGACCATGATAATGTCCGGGTCCTGCCGGAGGATGGAGCGCAGCCCGGCGGCAAAGGTCATCCCGGCCTTGACGTTGACCTGTGTCTGATTGATGCCCTCCAGCATGTACTCCACCGGGTCTTCCACTGTGATAATGTTTTTTTCGATGGTATTAATCTCATTAAGGGCAGCGTAAAGGGTAGTAGTTTTTCCGCTGCCGGTAGGTCCGGTGATTAAAAGCATACCATGAGAGCGTTTCAGTGCGCTGGTAAACCTTTGCCGGTTAAGCCTGCTAAAACCAATCCGTTCAATTTTATAGGATTTCACAGTACCCTTATCCAGGAGACGGATAACTATCTTTTCTCCGTATACCGTGGGCAAGGTGGATACCCTGAGGTCGATCTCCCTGGTCCCCAATCTTAACCGGAGCCTGCCGTCCTGGGGAATTCGTTTTTCCGCGATATCAATACCGGACATGATTTTTATCCTTGAGATTACCGCCGGAAGAATTTTTTTAGGCAGCGACATTACTTCACGGAGCATCCCGTCAATCCGGTACCTGACCCTGACCCGGTATTCCTGGGACTCAATGTGAATGTCGCTGGCCTCCTGCTCTATGGCCTGAATGAAAAT
>JAQVOX010000038.1 GCA_028702435.1 Desulfotomaculaceae bacterium
TACTGCCAGACTAATAGCGTAATAGGTCGCTCCCTTTCTGGAAATGATCCTGTAGCCTGCATCTCTCACCAGGCTGTCCACCTGCTGCCGGTTGACGGGAGGAATACCAGCCAGTTCACAGTAGCAGTCCAGCCCGGTGCCGGCAATATAGGCAAGGCTCCATAGCAGTACCTCGCTATCGCCGTGCTCTCCTACCACGTAGGCGTGGATGTTCCTGGGAGCAACTCCACAGTGGCTACTAAGGCTGTGCCGGAAGCGGGAACTGTCCAGGACCGTTCCGGAGCCGAAAACACGTCCAGGTGGCAGCCCGGTAATTCTTAGCGCCGTATAGGTCAAAACGTCTACCGGGTTGCTTACGATCAGAAATATTTGATCATTAATACTGTCCTGCAGTCTAAGTAAACTTTCCTTCAGGATAACAAAATTTCTTTGCAGTAGGTCGATCCGGGTTTCTCCAGTTTTCTGGCTTGCGCCAGCGGTAAAAATAACAATACCAGCATCCCGGCAGTCTTCATAAGTACCAGCGTAGATGTAGACCGGCTTGATAAAAGCTGCGGCGTGGGCCAGGTCCATGGCTTCGCCCTCAGCCTTGGCAGTATTTACATCTACCAAGACCAATTCATTGGCCAGTCCGCTTATAGTAAGGGCATAAGCAATTGACGCTCCTACCGAGCCGGCCCCTACGATCCCAATTTTTCTGTTTGATTTGCTTTGGATTGCTGATCAACTCCGATAAGGTTTAAATATAATAGCTGATTGATAACGATTATCGCTAATATACCCTGACCGGGGCAACTTATACTATAGCATCATACAGTGATTTATCCTGTCCGCAGACATCTCTAAAAAATAAAAAACCGATTCCCCAAATATTTTAGTGTTTTGCGGATTTATAATTCCTCCATCGAATTAACTAGCAAAAAATTACGACAGCTTTTTTTAGACTATTAAATTTTAATGATAGGGATACCGATTTTAGCCCATGATTACCACCACACAGGTTGATCAAAATCAGGAGCACGTTGTATGTCTCTAAAATAACACTCCTTAATTAATCACGCCTGATTCGGAGATTGACGAACCTACGGCATCAATTAAAACTGAGTGTATACTTCTACATTAGCAATAAAATCCTCTTTGAACTTGTTATTTTCAGGCTACAGGAAGACTCTCGCCTGTATGTGTTTCCATGATATGATAATATTACCTGGAAGGGCCTTAAGGCCGCTTATACCCTTTTCGATCAATTTGCAGCATGATAAGTATTTCGTCAGGGTGGGACGTGTTAAAGTAGATCATACTTGGATTGATGTGGGAGTGATGCACGGTGTTTTGGAGGAACATTGTGGCAAGTGGTAGGTCAAAGTCTCTTCTAATATGTATATTTAGTGTTTTGATCCTGCTCCAGTCCGTTTGTCTGACCGGTGCGCGGGCGTTGGGGGAGCCTGCCGGCAAAGCGGTGACAATTCTCTTCACCCATGACCTGCATGATCACTTCCTGCCGGCCAAACTCGAGCAAGACGGAGTAATTATTAATTCCGGCGGTTATGCGCGGCTGCAAAGCGCGATCGAGGCGGAGAAAAAGAAAAACCCGGCAGCCCTGGTGCTGGATGCCGGTGATTTTTCCATGGGCACCCCCCTGCAGACCCTCTTTCAAAGCGAAGCCCCGGAGCTGAGAATGATGGGCCGGATGGGGTATGATGTGGTCACGCTGGGCAACCATGAGTATGACTATCGGGCCGCAGGCCTTGCCGGCAGCCTGAACGCCGCCCGCCATAGCGGGGACCCGCTGCCGCAGATTGTCCAGTCAAACGTCATTTATACGCCGGGTCCGGATGGCAGTCTGTCCGGTTCCCTGCTGTCTTTGCGAGAGGCTGCCGGCAATTACGGCATCAAAGAGTACACGGTTATTGAGCGGGGCGGTGTCAAAGGGTATTGGCCCGGACGGGACGCCGGGCTACCCCTTGATAATGGTCTACCTGACCGGTAAGGAATTAAAGGCAGCCTGTGAGGTGGACGCCTCGATTCAGCCCATGATGGAAGATGTCCAGTTGTTCATGTCCGGGCTTAGCTTCACCTTTAACCCCAACCGCCTGCTTTTTAACCGGGTGGTCAAAACCTCTTTACAGAAACCGGACGGGACGGTGGAAGAAATCAATGACACGCAGCTGTACCGGGTTGCCGCCGGCTTATACTCGGCTCAGATGCTTTCCCTTGTCGGGGATAAATCTTACGGGCTGCTGTCCATTGTGCCCAAGGCCAGAGACGGCAGTCCTATTACCGATTTCGAAGCCTGCGTTGTGAAGAATACTGCCGGAGGCACCGGCAGCGAGGTTAAGGAGTGGCTGGCCATTGCCCGGTACCTGCAGTCCTTTACACAGGTTAATGGCGTCGCCCAGGTGCCCCAGTATTACGATGAAACTCACGGGCGCAAGGTGGTGGACAACAGCCTCAATCCCATCGCCCTGATCAGCCATCCAAACAGCATTGCCCTGGCCGCCTATGCTATTATTGCTGCCATGCTTGCAATAGCGGCCCTAATCATCAAGGTCAGCTTACGGAGATACAGGAGGAAAAAAATTTAAACATTCCCGGTGCCGGCCGGCGAAGCGTCGGCTTGAACCCCTATTATTGAGTTGCCGAGGAATTAGATGAAGAAGATATTGGTGAATATCGGGATTGGGAGCAGGAAGCAATTAAAGAAGCCATTGACCTTGCGGATCACTCTTTTTCTTTCAGAATTCCCCGGAGAATAATGCGGGCGTTGAGTTCGGCAATTTCCTCCGGCTTGCAGGGACCCGACGGGTCGTACCAATGGATGATCCAGTTACACATACCCAAAATCCCGTATACAGTGAGCAGCGCGTCAACAGGCTCTAAAACACCTTCTTCAATTCCCTGTTGGATCACGGCGGCAATTGACTTTTCATAATTGCGCCTGCGGGAATTGATAATTTTCAGTTTTTCAGGAGGAAGATGGATATTATCATAAAAAAAGATGGTCATGTAGGGAGCATCATCTTTTACGTTCATAATCTGGTTGAAGATGATCTGCTTAATCCTTTCCACCACAGGCATTTCTTGTCCCGCGATCTCCTGCATGCGCCGTTCCGCCGTGCACATGGACCGGTCAACGATTTCCCAGAGAATTTCCTCTTTCCTCTGGAAGTAATAGTACAGGGCCGCTTTTGTAAATCCTAGTTTGACGGCAATATCCTGGACACTTGTACCCATGTAGCCTTTTTTATTAAATAACTCGACCGCTGCTTCAATAATCCTTTCCCTTCCTAATTGCATAGCAACCTCTCCCAACAACTATTTTAACTTTAGCTGAACATTAAGATCCTGCCATCTAGTACAAATATTATCACGTTTGGCTGAATAAATTAAGTGAACAGGGCCTCTCAGGCAGCAAAATTAGCTTTACCCGCCAAGAAAAAAGACGCATATTTACTGCTATCACTACATAATGTTAATTATTTGAAATATTAAAAATACTTAAAATAACGATTGTAAATATTTTACTTTTGTTTTATAATTATTCTACTAACCGGTTAGTAGAATGTAAAAATAGGGGGGAGGTAGGTATTTTACCATGGAAAGCAAGTACTGGAACCCAAGAACTGAGACGATGCCCCGGCAGGAGCTGGAAAAACTTCAGTTAGCTAAACTCCAGCGGTTGGTTAATATGGCTTACCGGAACAGCCAATTCTGGAAGAAAAAACTAGATGAGTCAGGAGTAGCGCCGGATTCTATTAAAAATTTGGAGGATATTAAACGAATTCCCTATTTAACCCGGGACGAGCTGAACCAGTCCCAGTTGAGCCGGCCACTTTTCGGCGACATTATGTCCATTAACACCTCTGATGCTGTTCGATACCATCAAACTTCGGGATCATCAGGCAAGGTACCGCTACGTATTTTAGACACCTGGCGAGACTGGGAATGGGTTTCAGAGGCATGGTGCTACGGAATGTATGGCTTTGGCGTAAGGGAAACCGACGTTGTTTATCTTGCTTACGGGTACGGGACATTTATCGGTTTTTGGGGAGCCCATTACGCGGCGGAAAAGATCGGGGCCCTGACCATCCCCAGCGGCGGGTTAACCAGTGAGGAGCGGGTGCAGCGAATCATCAACCTGGGGGTAACGGTACTGGTGTGTACCCCCACCTACGCCATCAGGTTAGCTCAGGTGGCTGCCGAAATGGGCATCGACCTGGCCCGGGAGTCACGGGTCAGATTAACAATCCACGCCGGGGAGCCCGGCCCAAGTATACCCGCCACCAAAAAGATGCTGGAAACGGCCTGGGGGGCCAAGGCCGGTGATTTCCCGGGAATGTCCGAAACAGGTGGCTCTACAGCCTACGAATGTTCCGATCAATGCGGCGGGTTACACATTCCGGAGGATCATTATATCCAAGAAGTGATCGATCCGGATACCGGTGAGCCGCTTGGTTATGGTCAGAGAGGGGAACTGGTACTCACATCTTTGGGTCGGATGGCCCTGCCGCTCATTCGGTACCGGACCGGTGATTTGGTCGAGCGCGTGGAAAGTAGTTTTTGCAGTTGCGGGCGTACCTTTGACCTTTACCAGGGAGGGATCCTGGGCCGGGCCGATGACATGAAAATTGTCAGGGGAGTCAATATTTTCCCCAGCGCCCTTGAAAACATTATCCGCGAGTTTAGTGAGATCGAAGAGTTTCAGATTATCATTTATAAAGAAAAAGATATCGACCAAGTTATGGTCAAAGTGGAGCCGAAACCTGATCTTGATCCTAACGCTTATCCTGGTTTAAAAGCAAATCTTGCTGAACAATTGAACCGTGCCCACCGGCTATCCTTTAATGTCAGAATAGTTGATCAAGGTACTTTACCAAGATTTGAGCTCAAAGCTCGCCGGTTGAAGGACTTGCGGGATCAGCCAAACGCCACTCTGGATTAATCCGGAATAGATATGGGTAGGAGGTGTACGATAGGAATGGATTGCACGGAAAAAACAACGCAAATAGAAGATAAAGTCAAGCTGGTGTACGATTTACTAAAGGAATTAAGTCAGGTGGAAGATTTTCCGGCTATTCGGGCCAATGCCCAACGGGCGTTAGGTACGGTATGGCAAATGGTTAACCACCTTAGTTTAGATTACGAATAAACTAAATAACCACACTTACCATTTACTTACCTGCCACGAAAGCAGTTGATCTTGAATATATCAATGTTTCCAGGAGTTGTTATACCTGTTACCTGACTATCTAACTATTTAACTTTTATTTTGTTGGGTAACAGGTACCTTCTGAAATGTAAAAATACAGAATATAGACCTTAGGCCTTGTTTATAAAGGGCCTTGGAGGTTTTACCAATTCATGAGGAGATTCATGCCAGTATGTTCTAGTACGTTATTTTGAGCACGATTTGCAAGGAGGGAGACTATTGCGTTTACCAAAGTTTCAATATCTGGAGCCGGCTACTCTAGCGGAAACAATACCTCTACTGATGGAACACCAGGGCCGGAGTAAGGTTATCGCCGGGGGGACGGACCTGCTGGTAGCATTGAAACAGCGCCTGCATACCCCGGCCTACCTGATCAGTTTAAGCAATCTGGCAGCTTTAAAAGGGATTCGTGAAGAAGACGGTATGGTCACCATCGGACCGCTAACCACCCTGGAAGGAGTGAGCGCCGCGCCGCTGATCCGGGAAAAGCTTCCCGGACTGGCGCAGGCGGCCTGGGAAGTAGGTTCCCCGCTGCTCCGGCCCATGGCCACCATCGGCGGCAACCTTTGCCTAGATAACCGCTGCCGGTTCTACAACCAGTCTTTGTTCTGGCGGAGCGCCCGCCAGCCGTGCTGCAAGGCCGGGGGCAAGGTCTGCCATGTCACAAACAAGGAAAATGCCTGTTTTTCCACCTATAGCGGTGATGTGGCGCCGGTCCTGATTGCGCTGCAGGCCGAAATCAAGCTGGTCGGCAGCCAGGGAGAACGCATTTTGCCTCTGGAACAATTTTACACAGGCGACGGCCGCCGGCCCAACCTGATCGGAGGGGGAGAAGCCGAGCTCCTGACGGAAATCCGGATCCCTCTTTCGAGCCACACAGGCTGTATGTATAAAAAATATCGCTTGCGGGATTCTATCGACTTCCCGGTGGTAGGGGTAGCTGTAGCGCTCAGGTTGGACCAGCCGCAAGGAATTTGCCGGGAGGCAAAGATCGTGATCACGGGCGTGGGCTCCCGGCCGGTGGAAGCAACCCAGGCCGGTGAAAAGCTGACCGGCAGGGAAATGCGGCCGGAGTTTATCCTGGCAGCGTCCGAAACAGCAGCTGCAGAGATTCATCCTGTACGAACCGATCAGGTCGGACCGTCTTTCAAACGTCACCTGGTTCGGGTAATGGTAGCAGAAATCATAAGGGAGCTCGGGGGTGTAGACCGGTGAAAAGAATAATTACCTTGGTGGTTAATGGTGAACAACGGGAAGTAGCAGTGGAGCCTGACCTAACCCTGTTGGAAGTATTACGGGAAGATTTAGGGCTGACCGGGACCAAGAAGGCCTGTAACCAGGGGGAATGCGGCGCCTGTACGGTGTTGCTGGACGGCAAGCCGGTTAGTTCCTGCCTGGTTTTAGCGGTACGCGCCCACGGCAAAGCAGTGGTTACCGTGGAAGGCTTAGCTGAAAACGGGCGCCTGCACCCTCTTCAGGAAGCCTTTGTTACCTACGGGGCTGTCCAGTGTGGTTTTTGCACACCCGGCGTGCTGTTAGTGGCCAAAGCATTACTGGATACAAATCCTCACCCCACCGCGCAGGAAATTGAGCAAGCTATTGCGGGCAACATCTGCCGGTGCACGGGTTACGTAAAAATTATTGAAGCGATAACCGCAGTTGCGCAAAATCAGAATATTTAAAATACGTTTACAGGAGGAAATCAAACTATGACCGGATACTCCGTAGTGGGCAAAGGGTTACCCAGAATCGACGGACCTGAAAAAGTTACCGGAAAAGCAATCTTTACGGTGGACGTCGACTTGCCGGGGATGCTCTACGGGAAAATTCTACGCAGCCCCCATCCCCATGCCAAAATTTTAAATATAAATACTGAAGCTGCCGAACGGTTGCCCGGGGTCAAGGCCGTACTTACCGGCCACGATGTGGCCGACGTGCGGTACGCCTTCGTGGATACACCCCGCTACCCCGCTGACGAACAACCGCTGGCGGTGGATAAGGTGCGTTATATCGGTGATGAGGTGGCCGTTGTCGCAGCGGTGAGTGAAGCTATTGCGGAAGAGGCGCTTTCCCTGATCAAAGTCGAGTATGAGATCCTGCCGGCCGTGTTTACTCCGGAAGAGGCCATCCGGCCTGACGCTCCCTTGCTCCACGAGAGTCAGTTTACCGGTACTTCCGCCTGGGAAGAATGGGGAGCAGCTAAAAGGGTAAAGGACTACCGGTCCGAATCGTCCTTAAATAATCTCAGTGGCCGTACTTTCGTCGCTTTCGGTGATGTGGAGCAGGGCTTCCGGGAAGCCGACCATGTGCGGGAAGATAAATTTCAGACTGCGGCTACGGCCCACTGCGCTATGGAACCGCATGGCGCCGTGGCCAGTTACGAGCCTGTAACCGGGAAACTTCATTTATGGCTTTCTACTATGGGTATTTTTTTAAAGCGTTATAATCTGAGCCGCGCCCTGAAGCTGCCTATTTCCAGGGTCAGGGTACGTCATTCTTACGTGGGTGGAGCCTTCGGTGGCAAGATAGACGTTTTTCCTTACGAATTTTGTGCCGCCTATCTTTCCATGAAACTGGGCCGCCCGGTCAAAATAGAGCTGGACCGGGAAGAAGTGTTTACCACCACCCGCCAGCGCCATCCCATTACCATCCATATAAAAACCGGGGTAAAAAAGGACGGTACCATCGTAGCCCAGGATGTTAAAGTAATTGCTGACAACGGCGGCTACCGGGGTTCCGGACCGATCGTGGTCTTTCTCTGCCACGGTTTTAGCTTTCCTGTTTACAAAGTGCCTAACTACCGATACGAAGGTCTGGCGGTATATACCAATAACCCAATCCGCGGACCCCAGCGGGGCCACGGGGCGCCCCAGATTCGTTATGCCATCGACTCCCAGCTGGACCTGATTGCCCGCGACCTGGGGCTGGACCCGGTAGCGGTCCTGTTGAAAAACATCAGGCATAAAGGAGATGTTTTGCCCAACGGCGACCGGTTAAACAGCTGCGGCCTGCAGGAATGCATCGAAGGGACGGCAGCGGGGATTAACTGGTCGAGTAAACGCTGGCAATTTGCCGCGGCTCAACCCTTGGGCAGGTTCCGGCGGGGCGTGGGGATTTCTCTTTGCGCGATGTTCAGCGGGGCGATGTACTATCCCTTTGCTTCAGCGGCCATGGTCAAACTGCACGATGACGGCTCGGCCACGCTATACACGGGAACGCAAGAGATGGGGCAGGGGAGCTATACCACCCTAGCCCAGGTTTTAGCTGAGGAACTGGGGATCGGGCTGGAAGATGTCCGGGTGGTAGCCGGGGATACGGAACTGACCCCTGTTGACCTGGGTAGTTTCTTAAGCGGCGGGGCGCTGGTTACCGGTAACGCGGTCAAGTTGGCGGCAGCCGACGCCAGACGACAGCTTCTGGAATGCGCGGCTGAAATCCTGGGAGTGGGTATGGAACAACTTGCCACCCGGGGGAAAAAAGTTTTTGTTCGAGAAGACCCGCAACGGTCCATCTCCTTCGCCCAGGCGATCCAGGCCAGCGTCTTTAAGCGCAACGGCAACCCCATTATCGGCACCGGCTCTTACAAGGGCTACCCGGAAACCAACCGCTACCCCAGTCTGGCCAAAGGTAAAGGGCTGTTTACCAGCGCTTACGGTTTTGCCGCCCAGGCGGCCGAAGTCGAGGTGGATACCGTAACGGGGCGGGTCAGGCTGCTGAATGCCGTGACCTACCACGACTGCGGGTTTCCGCTGAACAAGACCATTGTAGAAGGGCAGGTTCAGGGTTGTGTTTCCATGGGAGCCGGCCAGGCTTTATCGGAGGAAATCGTCCTAGAGAAAGGTCAGTTGTTTAACCCGTCATTTTTAACTTACCGGCTCCCCCTGGCCCCGGACACACCGGAATCGCTCGACAAAACGGCCAATACACTTGAGCCCAACGGCCCCTTCGGGGCGAAAGAGGTGGGAGAGGGCTCTGTAGCCGGTATGCTGGGCGCCGTGGCCAATGCAGTCCATGATGCCATCGGCGTGCGGATTAACAGCCTACCGATTACCCCGGAAAAAGTGCTCCGGGCGTTGGAACAAAAACAAAAAGCAGTCCGGTGACGGCCCAGCCGTCTCCGGACTGGTCCAAATTGAAAAAATTCAAAAATAATGTGGGCGTTGAGTTTGGCAATTTTTTCCGACTGGCAGGACCCGGCGGGTCGTACCAATGGATATCCAGTTACACATACCCAAAATACCGTAAACAGTGAGCAGCGCGTTAACAGGCTCTAAAATACCTTCTTCAATATCATATATAAATTTTTGAAAGGAGAAAACCCGTATGACAGTAGGTACACCTACATTAAAGGTGAATGCTCCGTTAAAAAATCCAAAATTTTTGGGCGTAACTATTTTTGTATTAATAGGTTTAATTATTGGGATAATACGTCCGTTTACCGGCTTAGTTCCTCAAGGCCACTATATACTGGCTACAGTAATTATTGCTTTGGGCTTATGGATTTTCAGGCCCGGCAATTTACCTTATTTAGCAGGCGGAACGCTCATAATTGGCGGGGGTCTTGCTTTTGGCCTGCCCTTTAACGTTGTTACTGCCGGATACTTCAGTTCTGCTGTTTGGGTACTAATCCCTGCGCTTTATTTTGGTTTTGCACTGCAAAAAACCGGCCTTGGAAAACGAGTCGCTTATTTTGTTTTAAAAAGTTTTGAGCCCAGTTACCCCTCCTTAATTGTGAGCTGGTTTATAATCGGTGTCCTGCTTTCGGCGCTAACTCCTTCTATTACGGTCCGGATCGCCATTGTCATGCCGATTGCCGTAAGTATTATTGAAGCTTGTAAACTTAACGCCCGTTCTCGAGGCGCTGCTCTAATTTCCCTGGTAGCCTGGGCCATGGCTGTTTTACCCGGCACCGGCTGGTTGACCGGTTCCCTGTGGGGACCAATAATGTTGGGATTTTTCCCTGCTGAGATGAAACCGTTGGCTACCTTTGAGGCCTGGTTCCAAATTATGGCCTTACCCTGGTTGATCATTACAGTCATTTTTGTTATTCTGGTTTACCTTATATTAAAACCTAAAGAACCGCTTGGTATTCAAAGAAATACTTTTAGGGAACAATATGCCGCACTGGGAAAAATTAGTCATCATGAATTACTTACAGCGATCATTTTATTTGCTTCACTAATAGCATTCACCACTGAAAGATACCATCATATCCCGACAGCGGCTGTAGCTTTATTAGGGTTTTTCTTTTTGATTATTTTCCGGATAATTACGGGACCGGAGATAAGCAGCGGAGTTAACTGGGATGTAGTAAATTTTTTTGGCGTAACCATCAGTCTTTCTACAATCTTTGATAAAGCTCAGGTGGCCAGCTGGATTGGGCCAAAATTAGAACCTAGTATCCTTTCCTTAGCAACTAATCCCTTAATATTTTTAATTACTCTGACCACAGTTTTTTGGTTAATTCGTTTTATCGATGTTCCCTGGGGATATACTACCATTGCACTTACCGCTGCTTTACTTATTCCACTTTATAATCAATTTGGCATGCATCCGGTTTTGGTAAGCGTAGGTATTATTGCTGCCGGCAATTGCTTCTTTTTGAACTACCAGCAACCTTTTATGATGGTAGGTGAATCTATACTGCAGGGAAAAGGATGGGACAACAGCCACGTAATTTTAGCAGGTTTGGCTTATGGTGTGGCAGTTATAGCTTCCATACTGATTAGTTACCCATACTGGAAGATGATTGGAGTGATTCGCTGATTCCTCGCAGCTGCAGATTGCCCTGCCACGATCGCACAGGGCGTCCGTCAAACTTCCTTCTTTCTTCCTGGAACCGGGGTATGACCATTACCACCGGCAACCTTTGTATTAAATATTAAGGAAATTCAAAATAACTATCAAGTTCCAAAGGACCTTTGACGGTTAGGCGGGTAAAAGCCGCCTAACCGAGTCGGGGCAGGTGGAAAAACTACCAATATGTATGCCATCGGGGAAGAAGCGATAAAACGAGGGTGGAGGGTGCTGCATACCACTACGACACAGATTTTCGCCCCTGCTCAAGATCATCTGCTGAAATTGCTCATTGGAACTACTCCAGAGCGCCACCTTTCTAAAATAAAAAGTAATTTAGCCTCTTTTCCCCTGATGTTAGCCGGGACAGGGTTAGACCAGGAAAACAAACTTAAAGGACTGAATAAAGATTCTATTGGGACTGCTCAGAGTGAATGTGGAGGGTGTGTGCCTGATTAACGATATCGAAGAGATCCCCCTGTCGACACGCCACACTAGCCTGATTGTAGAAAAGGGAGATATTATAGCGGGCACGAAGGTTATCCCAAGCTTAATACCGAAACTAAAGGCATCATATGATCGATTGGCAATTAATTTTTTCTTGGGGGAATGGACATGCAAAATAAGCTTGTCGTAATCAGGGGAGCTGGTGAAGTGGCCAGCGGTGCAGCACATAGGCTGGTAAGAAGCGGCTTCTCCGTTGCCATGATTGAATTGCCGGAACCATTGGTTGTTCGACAAAAGGTTTCCTTCGCTGAAGCGGTATTCAATGGTAAATGCACGGTGGAGGATATAACGGCTGAATTAGCTGTTACAATGAGTGATATTAATAAATTGTTGGAGGCCGGTAGGATACCAATCGTTGCTGATCCCTCTCAATACCCCCTTAAAACACTTCGTCCAACAGCAGTAATTGACGCAACAATGGCTAAAAAAAATATAGGAACAACTATTGGTGATGCTCCAGTAGTGATTGGTCTTGGTCCGGGGTTTACAGCCGGCGTGGATGTACATGCCGTCGTGGAGACCCAAAGAGGTCACGATTTAGGAAGAGTAATCTTACATGGTCAAGCCGAGCCAAATACGGGGATACCAGGTAATATTGGCGGCTACTCGGTAGAGCGGGTGCTTCGTTCTCCGGGAAGCGGCACTTTCAACGCTGTCAGGGAAATCGGGGATAGTGTTGAAAAGGGGGAATTTGTAGCAACCGTTGACGACCTGCCTCTTTACGCAACGATCTCCGGCGTCCTTAGAGGTTTGCTGCACAATAGCCTAAAAGCAACACCCGGAATGAAGGTTGGTGATATTGACCCACGACGCCGGCGGGAATATTGCTTTACAATTTCCGATAAAGCCCGGGCGATAGCTGGTGGGGTATTAGAAGCATACTTATTTTTACAGAGGAGGTTGATGATGTGGAGTTAGAATTAATTAATCAGTTGCTTTCTCTTGAAGAAGCAGGTGAAGATGCCGCTTTAGTAACAGTTTGTCAAACCTCAGGCTCCACCCCGCGAAATCCCGGCGCCAAGATGCTCGTACTCAAGGATGGTCGGGTTTACGGGACTATCGGCGGTGGATGCGGGGAAGCTAAAGCTAAAAAACAGGCCTTGTCTGTGCTCGACATCAAGGCCTCAAAGAAATACCAATTGGATATGACAAATGATGTTGCCGCCGGGGAAGGTATGATTTGTGGGGGTAAAATGGAAGTTTTTATCGACTTTCTTAGCTTCAGGGACAGCGAGTCCAGGCAGGTTTTACTGGCCTATCTTGCTTCTTTAAAAAGAAAAGAGCCCCCCCTACTAGTCACAATAACTGCTATAGATGAGGGGAAAAAACAGCTATTAGGCCGAAAAATGGCCTTTCTGCCAATACCCAATGAGGCTGGTGACCTGGGGTCGAAAGAAATAACAGAACAGGCCCGCATTATCGCCGGTCAGATCCAGGGGGTAAGAGAACCCAGACTGCTCACTCTTACTGCCGGAGCATTACCAAATGGTATTAAGCATTTAGAATTATTATTTGAACCGGGCATCCTGGCGCCGCAAATGTTAATTTTAGGTGGAGGGCATATTGCCCTGCCGCTGGTAAAAATGGCTTCTATTCTAGGTTATAATATCACTGTTGTGGACGATCGGCCTTCTTTTGCCAACTCAACCCGTTTCCCGGAGGTAGGGCGGATAATCTGCGCCAATTTCGCGAACTTCTTAAAAGAACTGGAAACAGACCGCAATACCTTTATTGTAATAATAACCAGAGGACATCAGCATGACCTGGATTGTCTGCGTGAGGTGATCAACAAACCTGCCGCTTACATAGGCATGATTGGCAGTAAAAGGAAAACAGGTGCGATATTAACACAACTAAAGGCGGAAGGAATTCCCGCTGAGCTGTTAGAAGAGGTTTATTCACCCATCGGACTGAATATAGGCGCAGAAACTCCGGAAGAAATAGCCTTATCTATTCTGGCTGAAATAGTTAATATCTGGCGGTGTGAAAACCAGCAAAACAGGCGCATATATTCCGGCAGAAAGAATCAAAAGCAATAAAAAATCCAAACCAAGCACGTGGTGAAATTCACCACGTCGATACAATTATTGACAGTAAATATCTTGAAATACTAAGAGAAATTTGTATATAAAATAAAATTAGCCCGGAAGCATCAATGGAATCAATGCTTCCGGGCTAATTTGTTATTAGACGTGCTGCAAAATTAGGGTGTCATATATTTTACTCGTTGCTTACGTTAAGCATGTCTGCAACTTCCTGTGCGGATAGTGCATTCTTATTGCATTTTATTATTGTTTTTCTGCGTGAAACAACATATAATTCACTATGAAAGCGACTTTTTAAGTTTTTATATCACCTTTCATGTTATATCGCACATTTTTGATTTTCATAAGTACGAACTAATACGAAAACGAATATAAAGATAAATTCTGATTTTGGCTTGTTTTCAGATGGAGTAGTATCCGGGCGAAATATTCGGAGGCTTCGAGGCTATCTGAAAAATTCTTCCGGAAAAAGGAGTAAACAATTTGATAAAAAGAAAAAAAACGTTGTATGCCTTTTTTACGGGCGCCCCTATCGGATGTTTAGGTGGATTAATTGGTTTAGGTGGAGCGGAGTTCCGTTTGCCTGTGCTGGTAGGCTTATTCCAATACCCAGCCAGACAGGCAATATCTCTAAACTTAGCCGTGAGTTTAATTACACTTTTATCGTCCCTGATTTTCAGAATTCCCAGCGCTCCTTTTGCTCAATTATTACCGCTTTTGCCGGTAATTTTATCCCTAATTTTAGGAGGAATGGCAGGTGCTTACATTGGTGCGCTTTACACAAAAAAACTATCCGAACACATATTGGAGAAAATCATCTTAGTTCTGTTATTATTTATCGGGTTATTATTCATTGGTGAATCCTTTTACCCGTTTGTTACAGGGGGACTTCAAGCGCCTTTCCCAGTCTTGCTTCTTATAGGCCTAACATTCGGAATTGTGATTGGCATGATTAGCAGCCTGCTGGGAGTTGCCGGGGGAGAGTTAATTATCCCTACATTAATTCTTGTTTTTGGCGCTGATATTAAACTGGCTGGAACTGCCAGCATCCTGATCAGTTTGCCCACAGTAATTATTGGACTTAGTAGACATTATGCTAATGGCGCCTTCGAGCAAAAACAAGAGCTTTCTGAATTAGTTCTGCCTATGGGGATCGGATCTATCATCGGTTCATTTATTGGCGGAGTGCTAATTTTTTATGTTTCCGGCAGTTTGTTAAAACTGATACTTGGAATAATACTAATAATTTCTGCAGTTAAAATATTTGCTAAAGTACGCAATAAAAAAGTATCTACGCAAAATGCTCGGTAGCGCTGACTCATCGTACATTGGTATTGATTTTACTAAAAAAGAGATAATTATATCATGGGGACTACAGCGGTGTTACCGGAAATGGACACCGGTATCTGACTGCAAATAGTAACCATTACCATATTGTTAAATTTTCATAATAAGTGTATTATCCTGACTTTGACAGCACAAGGAGATAAAAAAAGGCCG
>JAQVOX010000039.1 GCA_028702435.1 Desulfotomaculaceae bacterium
CTAGCCGAAGCTGCCTATATCGCTTATTTGTGCTATGTGAAGTTGTTGGATTGATTGGGGGTGAACCAAATAGTTCCACCCCTGGAGTAGTTGATTTTTATGCTTTGGAACTTTCCGAGAATCTACTCTAAAATAGGGGGGGTAAGGCATGGACGGCGGAATGGAATTGCGGATTATAAACAGGCAAACTGAAATGATTATGTCAACCAACCTAATGGCTGAACCGTTTACTCCGGCATATAAAAAGCCGGTTGGTACTTTATTAATTAGCTTCTTAGAACTCGATCTAAACGATCAAGATTCTTTCAATAGGTTCGTGGACGAATGGGGCATTGGTGGCTTGATAAGCTATTCTGAAACGGCATGTAGATTGTGTAATGATACGGTATCGGCAAACAAGGAAACATTAGCCCTATTACTCAAGGAATCTCACGCGGAATTAAGAAGCGCCCAAAGAATACTAAGCGATATGGCCTACTGTATTATTGACGGGAACGCCCCCGAATGGGCATATGGCCTTACCCCTCGTCACCGCTTTTATGTATATCAAGAACTGCATGAAAATAACTTGCGTATCATTAAAGACGTTTACGATAAGAACCTAACGATTGACTTTGAAGCCGATCCCAAGCACACTATCGACAGTTTTAACCAAGAACCAACTATTGAGACAGAAGCCGAACTAGCAAAGCTAATTATGGACAAAGATATTGATATTGTGGAATCTTATGTTAGCGGGGATATTGCTGCCATATGTTACGCGGAACTTAAAGAAATGATAGCTAACTCCACGGTAATAAAAAAATGCAAGCGCTGTGGGCTGTATTTTATGCCTGCGAAAAGGATTGACGAAGAATATTGTGATAGAACGGCAAAGACACTTCTTGACGGTAGTAGACGGACTTGTAAAGACATTGGGCCGTCTGAAAAGCGATTAAATGCTATAAGCAATGATCCTATCCTAGACGCGTATAACCGGGCATATAAAACCGTGAATGCGCGAATACGGGCAAAAGGTAAAAAACGGATAACAAAAGAAGATTTTTATATATGGAAGGCTGACGCAGAAGCGAAGATAGAAGAAGCTAAGCAGGGCAAGATCACCGTGGACGAATTTAAGAAATGGCTAAAAAGCTAAGAAGGGGGCTAAATAAATGGCAGGCTCAGGTTCATTAGAAAAACGCGGGCCAAATACTTGGCGGTTAGTTGTCAGTTGTGGCATGAAGGGTGATAAGCAGCTTAAAAAAAGGAAAACCGTCACCACGAAGAACAGCTGTGAAAAAAGCAGCTGCCGGGGCTGCGCTACTATTGATAAATGCCGCGCCAGGAGGGAAGCCAACAGACTGCTAACAGAATATGCCCTTGCGATTGAAAAAGGCCAATTGGTTGATTCAGGCCGGTTAACCTTCGCTGATTTCGTTGAAAGGTGGATTAGGGATTACGCAGAAGGCAACCTAGCGCCAAAAACATTATTCCGCTATAAGGAAATATTAGAAAACCGTATTCTCCCGGCAATGGGCCACTTGAAAATTGAACAGATAAGGCCGTCTCATTTAATGGAGTTTTACGCCAACCTTTCAGAAGAAGGTATCAGGCTAGACGGCAGGCCGGGTAAGCTCTCGGACAGTACAATACTATACCACCATAGGATATTATCCAGTATTCTCAAGGACGCGGTACAGTGGCAGGTTATAGTCTCAAATCCATGCGAAAGGGTTAAGCCGCCGAAGGTTACTAAAAAACAGGCCGTTTGCTATGACGAAGAACAAGCCGCTGCAATGCTGACAGCACTTGAAGAAGAAGAATTAAAGTATCGTGCATTAATTAACCTTGCTTTATTTACCGGCCTTCGCCGTGGGGAACTCATGGGCCTTACATGGGCAGACGTAGACTTTGAAGGGGGTACACTCGAAGTACGACAGGCTAGCCAATACCTGCCCGGGCAGGGCATATTCACGAAGTCGCCAAAGAATGAATCGTCAGAAAGGCTAATGGCCTTACCGTCATTCCTAGTGGACTTACTCCGGCAATATAGGAAGGAACAGCTTCAGGAAAGGTTAAAGGTTGGGGACTTGTGGCAGGATTCCGACAGGCTCTTTGTTACCTGGGACGGCCAGCCGATGCACCCGGACACGGTTAGCGGTTGGTTCCCGAAGTTCTTAGAAAGGCATGGCTTACCACACCTACCATTCCACGGAATCAGGCATACCGCAGCCACCATGTTGATTAATCAGAATTTACCGGTAAAGAATATCAGTGGTAGAATGGGACACTCCAACATATCAACCACCATGAACATATACGGCCACTATCTAAAGAGTGCGGACAAGGAAGCAGCTGACAGGCTTGAGCAAGTCTACCAGAATATGAAGGGTAACGGTAAAAAAGATATAAAAAAGGGGCAGGCTTAACAACCTGTCCTTTAGTTTTTATTGGGTTAAAAAAGGCCTGTTTGGGGATAGTTTTAAAGCCATTATCCCCAAATTATCCCCAAAGACACAAAATAGCTTCCGAGCAAAAACCCGGAAGCCTTGATTTCACTGGAGCTGATGGTCGGATTTGAACCGACGACCTGCGCATTACGAGTGCGCTGCTCTACCCCTGAGCCACATCAGCTTACTAGCATACAGTTTTTCTGCTATAATATAAACATACCTTTATTATTTTAGCCGAGGCAAAGGTGAAAGTCAATCTTATCCTAATTATTACTGGTGTGGATATTGTTCTGCTGGCGCTGTGAGTGAACTTACTTCATGATGGGTTAATTTATGCTATTCTACCGGGGATATCGAACAGCGTGCGTGATAAATCGGCAGACGTGGCTGTTAATCGCTAGCTGGATATTAACAGGCTTCGTTAAATAAGTAAAATGGTATAGTTTTTTCGTTATTCAAGCAGGGAAGTAGATTAATTGTCTAGAATTATAAATATAGGTTGATAAATGATAGGAGTGGTCTAAAAATGGAAATATTTAAAAAAGTTGGTGAAAGTGCCCGAACGATTGGTGGGGGGATCAGTGAAGGGGCCAAGTCGATTGGCAAGAAATCCAGTGACTTGGTGGGAGTAGCGAAGCTGAAAATAGAAGTTGGCAAATTGGAAAAGGAAATTGAAAACAATATGTTCGCGCTGGGCAAGTATGTATATATGCAGTATAACGGCGAGGAAGGCCATGAAGAAGAGATTGAAAGGTTGGTGAACAGCACCAGGATTCTGGAGGAAGAAATCGCTGATATTCAAGCGCAGATAGATAAGTTTTACCCCAAGACGCCGGTGTGTTCCGAGTGTGATACAGAACTCCCCTCAGGTGCTAATTATTGCTTTATGTGCGGCAATAAAGTAGAGCAAGATGGCGCCACCGAATAAAATAACCCCAATGGGGTTATTTTTTTAAAAGATTAACTTTTATAGCTGATGGAGGGTTGAAGGCAACGTGATTAGAAATAAACACTTTAATGCCATCATAACAAAATTTCTTTTGATTATCACAGTGCTCGGTCTAATTTTGCCGTCAGTAAGTAACCTAATGATGATTACAGTGGTAATTGCCGCAGTGATTATAACCTTAACTGCCTATCTGGTTGCTGACTTGATCGCCTTATCGATATTTGGTAATAGGATTGCGATAATAGCCGACAGTATTATCACTTTGGTGGTTATCTGGGAAGTGGCCTGGTTTATAGAAGGCGTCAACGTTCCACCGGCAGGTCTAGTCCTGATTGTGTTACTGATTGCACTGGGCGAGTGGTATTACCACAGCCGTTATCTGGCAAGGTTGTTATACAAGGGGAGAATAAAACCTTGACAGGGGACTAAATGTAAAAAATTGTGATATAGTCAAGCCTCCTAAAGACTGATATAATTGTTAAAAATCGCCGAATCCCCGGACAGCCGGGGTACGGGGGACAAGGTTTTTATTGGGGTGAATCCAATTCAGTCTACGATCATGGTTGTTGTAAAGCATGAAGGAATTGTGCTTTATGATGGCAATCGAGCTTTGCTAAGACTGAAACGGTAGGGTACCCTCTACCCGAACCCTTCAGCTAACCCCGGAGGCAGGGGAGGGATTATATTTGTCTTTGGTTTTACGTGTCCTTGTGGGTGTTGTTATTTTAATCGGGGTTTTTATAACCCCGGCCGGCGCTTTTGCGGCCACCCACACGGTGAATTCCGGGGAAAGCCTCTACTCCATCAGTAGATACTACGGTATTTCCCTGGAATCCTTGATGGGGGCCAATGGAATTCAAAATTCTCTAATTTCCCCGGGTCAGCAGCTATTTATACCGGAAAACAACTCCGGTGGCAGCAGTGCTTCATATACCGTCCGGGCAGGAGATTATCTTGATTTAATTGGCCGTAAGTTTGGTGTAAGTTACCAGGAAATCATGAAGGCTAATGGCCTGAATGATACCGGAATCTATCCGGGCATGGTCTTAGCTATCCCGGGATCGTTTACCGGGGCAGGTGTGCAGCGACCTATGGCTCAGGTAAGCAGAGGAGGCATATTTCAAAGGCCGTCTGCAGCAGATGTTGATCTACTGGCCCGCTTGATCACCGCGGAGGCAGACGGTGAACCTTATGCGGGTAAAGTGGCAGTTGGCGCTGTAGTAATGAATCGGGTTGATAGTCCCGATTTTCCAGACTCAATAGCAGAGGTTATCTATCAGTATGACAATGGCATTTACCAGTTTGAGCCGGTGATGAATGGGTGGATTAACAGGCCCGCCAGTGCGCAATCCATCCAGGCGGCTAAAGATGCGCTAAGCGGGAAGGATCCGACTAATGGGGCGCTTTATTTCTTTGCCACCCGGGTAGATAGTAAATGGCTGTGGTCCAGGCCTCTAAGCACTATTATTGGGAATGCTGCCTTTGTCTGTTAGTTGTAAATATTAACAGGCCCGGTCGCCGTAGCAGCTGATAATGACTCAAAAAGCCCGGATTAACCGGGTTTTTTGGTCTGGAATTTTGCTGTACAGAACCACATAATTGACAATTTACGATCATATAACATATACTGATCACATAATACATAAAGCCTACTGTTAAGCAGGCAACGCTTATAACAGCTAAAAAAATCAAAATATTGAAGAGAGTTTAAAATACTGAGTGCAATATTCGTACGTAAATGGGGGATTTTATGAAAGTTGGAGTTGATATTGATGGGGTGCTGGCGAATAGCTTGCCGTTATGGGTTCAAGAGCTAAACCAGTATTTTAATACTAACAAGCTACTTGAACAAGTTAACCTTTTAAGCATAACTCAGACTTATGAAATTACACCTGGTGAACTAAAAACATTCCTGGAGCAACGGGGTTGGTTTTTGATGTCTGCGCCCAGCCCATTAAAGGGAGCGGCATACTATTTAAACAGAATCAAAAGGTATCACGACATATTTATCATTACGGCCAGGCATAAAAAATATGCGCAAGAAACAAAAAGTTGGTTACAACAGTATGGTATACTGTATGATGACCTTATTCTCCTCGGCAGTTATGAAAAAAAAGAGGCCTGTATGGAAAAAGGGTTGGGTGTAATGGTTGAAGACACGTTGGAGATCGGGATTGAGGTAAGCGCTGCAGGAATTCCCGTCATCCTGATGGACGCTCATTACAACCAAGGCGATTTACCGAAGCTTATATACCGCAGACACTCATGGGCGGAGATCTACCGGACACTGGTTGTGGAGCCGCTACCGCAGAGTGTGTATTCTATACAGCAATAAAATGTAAATGGGATCATTGAGGCATAAAGGGGCGGATTTGTATAGTCGCCCCGGCTTTGTACGCATTTTATTAACAGCGTTACCGTTAACTGGAGGGGGACAAGTTGTATAAAGCTTGGTTCCCGAAATTTCATAATTTAATCAGGAAGGAATTTTATAATTTAAGTAGAATAACATGTTATCTTAATAAAAATTTATTAGAGGTGGTTTGATTGCCAATATTTGAGTACAAATGTAGTCAATGTGAGAAGATCTTTGAGGTGCTTTTTTTAGCTGGTCATGATAAAAATGTTGTATGCCCTGATTGTGGTAGCTCCGAATTAAAAAAGCTGATCTCAGCCCCCTTTTTGCCTAGTTCTGTAGGAAGGCCGGCTAACGACGATATAGGCGGCTGCTGCTGCAACGGCATTCCAGGGGAAAACGGATGCTCACCAGGTTCCTGCTGCGGGCAGGGAGTAGAGCAGTAATATTTGCACTCAGGCCGGCTTATGCGGCCTGTTTTGTTTTATGAGAGTTTTTTGAGTAACTTAAAATCCAGTACTCTTCCAGCACATAACTTTGTGAAAACTCTAACTATATAGGAAATTATATTGCTAAGAAGTGAGGAAAATTATTAAATGAGGACTTTAAGGGTTCCAGAAGCAACCATCAATAGACTGTCGGTTTATTCCAGATTTCTAGAACAACTGAATCGGAAGGGTGTAGTTACTGTTTCGTCAGTTGAAATAGCTAAGGGAGTAGGTGTCGGGCCGGCTCAAGTAAGAAAAGACCTGGCTTACTTCGGTGAGTTCGGCACTCGTGGAGTCGGGTACAATGTAAAAGACCTAATGCGCTACACTATAAAAATCTTAGGCATTGATAAACCCTGGCCGCTTATACTGGTGGGTGCGGGTAACCTGGGCTTTGCTCTTAGTACCTACAAGGGTTTTAATCAACGCGGCTTTTCAATTGTTGGCGTTATTGACAACGATCCAAACAAAATTGGTAAAAAAATAGGTAACCTTGAGATTTTCCCTCTGGAAAAGATGGCAGATATTATCAAAAGACATAATGTAAGAATAGGAATTATTGCTGTGACGCAAAACGCTGCGCAAGAAGTTGCCGACTTGATGGTTAAAAATGGTCTCCAGGCTATATTAAATTACGCGCCGGTGGCACTAAATATACCGGACAATGTAGAATTACAACACGTCGATATGTCGGTTAAACTGGAAACCTTAACCTTCAATCTAAGCAAAAAAAATTATAGGCCTTAGTATTAATTATTTCGGGTTATTGGGTAATGAGGGAAAATCCCCAGCATTAGTAAAATTACGGGAAGACTGTTGTTATGAGTAATAGTGCAACTTATAGTTTTCGAAGCTCCACCCTTCAAAAAATCTAATGCATGCCTGAACCCCGGACTGGTATAACTTATCCTTTTGTCGCTCGCTGATATCAAAATCTATAGTTTTGACCCCAACGGAAGGAATTGATATAGCTCGGATATTGCTTTTCATGTCCAATTCGTGAAGCTTATCATGTGCCTCCAGCATTGTCGATACTATGGCCTTGAAAAGTGTAAAAGGGTTTTTTACCTGTAAAGGCGCTGTTTCTTCAGGTTCTGTGATTCTAAAGCCTAAGGTAGGCCAAGGAGGGACTGTCTCGCTGTCAAAAATCCATACAGGGAAGTTACTTAAGACCCCGCCGTCGATGATATAGCTGGTTTGTTTCCGGTGATTCGAGTCGGTGTAGGATAGTTTGCAGGGCTGGTAAAAAAACGGTAGACATGAACTCATTCTTACTGCCCGGCATACTTCCAGATCATCAGGATCCATATTGTAGTCCTTCATATCTTGTGGCAGCTTCAATAGTTTACGCCTGGAAACATCAGTGGCGATGACGACCAGCTTGTAACGAAACTGTGGATCATTCTCAAAGCCCGTTAAAATAAGATCTTTAAATGTGCTGACACCTTTGGCAGCCAGCTTAGACCGGAGCCATTGCTCCATGTAATTACCTTCATATAACCCGCTTTTAAACCACAGTCTTAACGCCGGGCCGAAAAAGGGTATCTGGAACAGCCAGTCTTTATCTTTGAACAGGTTAAGGTCAATTTCGTATAATAAGTTTTTGATCTCTTCTGCAGCGTAGCCTGCAGCAACAAGTGACGCGATAATTGCGCCGGCAGAAGTACCTGCTACATTTACCCAGTTATAACCCCTGCGTTCGGCTTCAGAAAGGGCGCCAAGTATTCCGATGGCTTTAACACCGCCCCCCTCGAAGACTGCATCTGCATACATGGTTATGATTCACCTCGAAAATTAATATACTTTATCTTATGAAAGAAAGTGAAGAGTTGACATAGATATTTATTTCGGGTGTGGTGTTATATATAAGGAGACCGGGACGAGTTATACATGATTTATACACTATGTGTTAAACTATACATGGTTTGGTTCTTAATAATAAAAGGGGGCATAGTGTATGCGTGTTGAAGTAAACCAGGAATTATGTATTAGCTGTGGGACTTGTATAGATCTCTGTCCGGATGTTTTTAAATGGAATGAGGATGATAAAGCCAGTAGTTTGATGGATGAGGTGCCGGTTGATTTAGAAGAACAGGCCCGCGAAGCTGTGGAAAGTTGTCCAACTGAAGCAATTACTGATGTATAACTATAAGTGAAGGGTTAATAGCCGCTCTTTCTGTGTGATACGCAGATGGAGTGGCTTATTTGTAAATAGGATACTTAATATAGATAAATGGCCCCCCTAGTATCCTTGCCTTAGCGGGCGGCGCAGGTATATATTTCTTCCATAAAACATCAGCTTATGATATAACAAAATAGATATACAAAGAGGAGGTATTGTTTTGGAAATCGGGCGTTTTATATATAAGGATGAAATATTTTACGGAATTATTACTGGCGGAGACAAAGTTACTGTCCTAGAAGGTGAGCCTTACGGGCAAATCATGCCTGGAAGTCAGGTCTACACCATTGACCAGCTGAAAACCCTGGCCCCTTGCACGCCGACTAAGGCCGTTTGTGTCGGGCTAAATTACCGTGATCACGCCGAGGAAGTAGGGTATCCCATACCGGAAGAGCCAATTTTATTTATCAAGCCGTCCACAACGGTAATTGGTCCCGGTGCGGATATAACCTACCCCCCTTCCAGTATTCAGGTGGATTATGAGGCCGAGCTGGCCGTAGTTATCGGCAGAACCTGCCGGAATGTTGCTATTGAGCAGGCGCGGGAATATATCCTGGGTTATACCTGTGGCAACGATGTTACAGCTAGGGATCTTCAGCGCAAGGATGGCCAGTGGACACGCGCCAAATCTTTTGACACCTTCCTGCCGCTGGGGCCGTATATTATTACTGAGCTGGATCCGGGCAACCTGTCTGTGGAGCTGCGCTTAAACGGGGAGACCAAGCAGAGTTCTTCTACCGCAAACTTGATTTTTGATGTTTTTACCCTGGTAAGTTTTATATCCGGGGTGATGACCTTAAAACCCGGGGACGTAATCATGACTGGAACACCCGGTGGTATCGGACCGATTGCTGTAGGTGACAAAATTGAAGTCGAAATCCAGGGAATCGGGGTGTTAAGTAACGGTGCAAGCCGTTGAAATTAGCTATATTCTAGAGTAATTACTGCATGTCCGTATATATTGTGTGTTTATGACTGTTAACTCAAAATTTTGTTGACAAGATAAGATAAGATGGCTAAAATTGAGCTTGACTGGAATTAACACCCCTCTTTTTACCATATTAAGGGGGATTTATTGATTCCAAAAATATTGTCCCAAAAGGAGGCAGATACATGAAACAACTGGGCCGCCATGTATTGGCTGAGATTTATGGGTGTAATTTTAATGTTCTCAATGACATCAATAGGGTTGAAGAAATCCTAGTGAATGCAGCACTTGAAGCTGGTGCTGAAGTCAGAGAGTGCGTATTCCATAAATTCAGCCCGCAAGGGGTAAGTGGTGTGGTCGTTATATCGGAATCACACCTGGCTATCCATACCTGGCCGGAACTGGGTTATGCCGCTGTGGACGTATTTACCTGTGGTGAAAAAGTAAACCCATGGGAAGCGTGCAACTACATTACCGACCAATTTTGCGCAAAAAATATGACTGCTAAAGAAATAAAGCGGGGAATTAATCAGGAAACTTGCCTGAAGGAAGCTGTGAATCTTTAGGGGGGATATTTATTAGTACCAATGGTAGTAGAATTTAGCAGGCCTTGCAATGAGAATGTTGCAGGGCCTGCTAATTTTTATGAAGGAAATCGCAAGGCTGCACCGAATATATACATGACTAGTAAAAGGGGGCCTTTCGATTAATGTTGAATAAAATCTTAAAATTAATAGAGGATGACCTCGATCAAGTAGATAACTTCATCGATAGAGAACTCCCAGTCGATATAGGCCTGGTAAAAAATTTTGCGGGCTTTGAATTTTCACAGGCAGATCTTACTATTAGACCGGCTCTGGTCATCTTGTCATCCCGTCTTTATAGCGGCGATTCCGGTAGAGCAGTCGCCCTGGCGTGTGTTTTTCAGTTCGCCTATATGGCTTTCAGGGCACATGACAGTGTTGCTGAACATAATTCGGTCCAAAGACGGGACCCCGGGTTGCTGGATGATGTCCGCTTTCCTGTATTATTAGGGGACTACCTTTACAGTAAGTCTTATTCGATTTTAACTAGAGCCGGCATAACCGGCATGCTCGGGTATTTGGCTGAGATTATCAGTCAAATTAGCCAGGGTGGAATTCTAAAAAGAAGGTTGAGCGTGCTCAAGCCGACCTCGCAGTCCTTTTATGAAATAATTCGCAAGGAAAGCGCTGAATTTTTTGCCGGCTGCTGCCGTCTGGGGGCCCGTCTGGCCGGCGCGCCGGAAAGCAAACAGGAGATCTTGCACAATTTTGGGCATAACCTGGGTATGGCTTATGGTCTGCAAGAATATGGTATCAATTTTGAGCAAAGGGCTGTTTACATGGAAGAGGCCATGAAATATTTATCGATGCTACCGAACCGGCCAGAAAGGGAAGCCATGGGTCAGTTAGTTAGTATGTGTGCGGAAAATGAAGTAGTTTTACGGTGCCAGGTAGGGTAGTAGGGTAATAACCTAGTCGGTTTGACTGGAGGGAGGAGTATGGTGCGGGCAGATCAATTTCGAAATAAAGAGGAGTATGTGCACGCTGTATTTTCTTCTATAGCACACCGTTATGACTTGCTCAATACCACCCTGAGTTTTAACCGGGATAAATACTGGCGCCGGTTTGCGGTAGAACAAACTGGTTTGGTGCCGGGCGGCAAGGGGCTTGACGTTTGTTGCGGAACCGGCATGCTGGCCCTGGAGCTGGCAAAAGTAGTCGGCCCGGGCGGGCACGTGATCGGGTTGGACTTCTGTGAAAATATGTTGGCAAAGGCCCTTTTAAATATCGGGCGTACCCCTTATGAACAAGTTATTGAACTAGTACAGGGAAATGCGATCGACCTGCCTTTCCCTGATAATGCTTTTGACTGCGCTACTATCGGCTTTGCTCTGCGCAATGTATCTGACATCAGAAAGACCATAGATGAGATGAGGCGAGTCGTTAAGCCTGGGGGAAGAGTTGTATCGGTTGGGCTGGCGAAGCCCGGTACGCCAATTTTTAAGCAAATTTATTACTTGTATTTTAATCATATGGTACCTGTGCTGGGTAGATTGGGAATAGGCTTGGACGGACCTTACAGCTGGCTCCCGAATTCTCTGAAGGATTTCCCCCATCAGTCAGAAATTAGGGATATATTTGAGGATACCGGCCTGATTGGAGCCTGCTACCATGAGCTTACCGGTGGTATTGTGGCGGTGCACATGGGAGAAAAAAGGTGTTGATAAAAAACCTCGGAGCTGTTCTGGGTATGTCGCCGCTGGGCAGTTGGATTGCGATTACCGGTTATTTTCATTTGGCGCCGGTTCTCTTGGCGCTGGGAGTACTTTTTTTTTTGGGTTGCCGGTTTTGATATCATTTATGCCTGTGATGACGATGCGGGTGCAGAAACTAGTCAGTTTATTACAAAGAATGAGATCATAAAAACTATTCAAACGGCGGGGTTTATTCCAGTAGAGCGTGATACCTTGTATAAATGTTGTTGAGGAGGGTTTTTAGTGTCCAGAATACGTCTCGGGCAGGTTGATTATCTGAGTTGCCTCCCGATTTATCACCCCCTAGAAGAGGGGTTGCTGCCCCTGGAGGCGGAGTTGGTAAAGGGACCGCCTACTACTTTGAACCGTCTTTTACTGAGCGATCAGCTGGACGTTACCCCCATGTCATCAATCGAGTACGCCCGCAACGTAGATCATTGCCTCATTCTTCCCGACCTTTCCATTAGCGCCGATGGCCGGGTGGAAAGTACCCTGCTTTTCAGCAAAGTGCCGGTGACAGAACTTGATGGTAAAAAAATATGCCTGACCAGTTCTTCCGCTACTGCAGTCGCGCTGTTAAAAATTCTTTTCGAGCACTACTACCACCTTGATGTGGAGTTTGAAACGGTGCCGCCAAATCTTGAAAGTATGATGGAGAGGGTAGACGGGGCGCTATTAATCGGAGATGACGCGATGCGGGCGCACCAATTTGTGATCAATCGGAACGGGTTATATCAGGTGACTGACCTGGGCGAGGCGTGGAAGCAATTTACCGGTGCAAAAATGGTGTACGCTTTATGGGTGGTGCGCCGGGATTACGCTGAACGCGATGCCGAGTCAGTGGACTTGCTTGGCAAAACCTTGTTGGACGCCTTAAAAATTGGGTTTGCCCAGTATCCGTCCTTGATGGCCAAGGCTCAGCAAAGAAGCGGACTGCCGCAGTCTGTAATCGAGGATTACTTTCAAATTATGCAATATGAGCTTGGTGAAGAATCCAGGAAGGCGCTGCTAACTTTTTATGATTACGCTTATAAGAGCGGGTTGATTGATGAAAGAGCCTGCCTTCATGTCTGGGGTGAGTTATAATGCACGACCATGGAGCAGTGGATGGCGGAGGCCCATCAGATTATTGGGCTAAAGAACACCGCCACCATGGTGTTTGGCCACGTAGAAACACCGGAAGAGCGGGTGTTACACCTGGTCCGGGTGCGTGAGCAGCAAGACCGCACCGGTGGCTTTACCGCCTTTATTCCCTGGAGCTTTCAGCCTGGAAATACCATGTTGGGAGGCGATACCGCGACCGGGGTGGACTATTTGAAAACGCTGACCCTGGCCTTTGGCGCTAATGACTTCGGCAGCGCTATGCTGGAAGAAAATGTTGTTCGTGCCGCCGGGGTTAATAACCGGGTTCCGGTAGAGGAAATCGTACACTGTATCCAAGCGGTTGGCTATACAGCAGCCCAGCGAAATACGGGGTACTAAAGATATTCACGGGTTTTGAAGTGAACTAGTATTAGAATCCAAGTAGCTTATAGACTTTGTTGTCCACTATATTTTTACCCGTAAGACTGTTGTCCTCCCGAAATTTTTTCACTGCCTTTTCAGTGCCCTGCCCCCAGAACCCGTCAGGATTCCATTTGAGATAACCGAGTCTTTTCAGGGCTCTCTGCACTTCTAAAACAGCCGGTCCCCTAGTTCCGTATGCCAGTACGGCAGGGGGGGCGCCGGGTGCGCCGAAGGGGGTCCCGATAATGGTCACCGGTGTTCCATGTTCTACCAGTTTAAAAACCTCCTCGGCGTGGGCGTTGTGCATCCTGATGCAGCCGTGACTGGCAAAGCTGCCGATACTGTGGGGAGCGTTGGTGCCGTGGATGCCATAAGTCCCATAGGGGATATTAAGACCCATCCAGCGTGTACCCATAACGTCAGGCGGGTTTGTATCCTGCGAGAAAATTTCCCAATTACCCACCGGAGTGGGTGTTTCATACTTACCCATTGCTACCGGAAACTGGCGCAAGGGCTCTCCGCCTTGGAAAATAGTAAGGGTTAGCCTGTCCATATCAATAATGATACTAATTCGTTCCGTGGCCAGAGCTGTCTTTGTGCCCGCTCCCGCCAATAAAAAAACTAGAAAAATCACGATTGTTAATCTAAAGTGGAACTTATGCAAAGCAATTCCCCTCCGAATATATTTTCACTTTTTAGTGTTTCTTTTGAGCGGTTACAGTATGCTGTTTTTCATATAAAATTCAACAGGATTAACCTTCAACTAAAGATAATTATTTCTAATTAGCAGAAAAATATTGTGTCTGGTTTCATAATTGTGTTAAAGTATTAATAATCGAAAGTTTGGTTTAAACGCTATTGCTCAGGGTCGAAGTACGCTGCCTTGTCCATCTCTGCAGAAATATAGCAATTAATAACCGCTTACCCACCAACAATTCCAAAATATGATTTATTTTCCATGGTCTCCGGTGGCTTAAAAACGTTCGCAGCTTATTAAACAAGGAGTAAGGTATATGATGAATAATAAATTTGAAGAGTTAGAAGGAAATTTGATTAGTCAATTAAGTAAAGTAGCTGAAAAGAATAGCGTGATTAACACCGATTTATTCATCAAGTATAATGTTAAACGAGGGCTTCGTGATCTGGAAGGCAGGGGTGTGCTTGTCGGTCTGACCAAGGTTGGCGAGGTACATGCTTATATTATCGATGAGAATGAGATGATATCTGTTCCGGGCAGATTGCTTTACCGGGGTATTGATATAAGTAACCTTGTGCACGGTTTTTCCACGGATGGCCGCTTTGGTTTTGAAGAGACCTGTTACTTGTTACTTTTAGGCAGTCTTCCTGCTAAAGAAAGATTAATGGAATTTGAGCATCTAATTTCTGAATACCGAAACCTACCGGAAGATTTTGACCGGGGCATGATTATGAAGGCGCCGAGCAAGGATATGATGAACGTTTTAGCCAGGAGTGTATTATCCTTATACAGCTTTGATGATAACCCCGATGACACTTCTATCGACAATGTATTAAAACAATGCATCAAATTGATTGCCCGCTTTCCGGCGCTAGCGGTTTATGGTTACCAGGCCTTCTCTCATTATCATGGAAATAATAGCCTGTTTATTCATAGTCCCAGACCGGATTACGGAACTGCTGAAAACATATTGCACATGCTTAGGCCAAACTGCAAATTTACAAAGCTTGAGGCACAGTTGCTTGATATTGCTCTAGTGTTGCATGCGGACCATGGCGGTGGTAACAATTCCTCTTTTGTCACACGTGTTGTGACGTCAACCGGGACGGACACTTATTCTGTAATAGCTGCAGCGCTGGGAGCGCTCAAGGGGCCAAAGCATGGGGGAGCCAATATCAAGGTTGTCCAGATGTTTGAAGA
>JAQVOX010000153.1 GCA_028702435.1 Desulfotomaculaceae bacterium
CCTCCGGTTATGACGACATCTTTCTTTCGGTCCACAAGGTAGATGAACCCGTCTTCATCTTGCTTGGCCATATCCCCGGTATAAAGCCATCCGTTTTTCAGTACATTGCTGGTGGCTTCCGGGTTTTTATAATAACCTTTCATAACTCCCGGTCCTCTGACAATCAATTCACCAGCATTGCCTTGAGGAACAGGATTGCCGCTGCTATCGACAATCATCGTTTCCCAGTTAAAGCCGGGTATGCCGATCGCACCAACCTTGTGCATATTTTCCATGCCAAGATGAACGCAGCCAGGTCCGGTTGACTCACTCAAGCCATAATTAGTATCATACTGCTGTCCCGGAAAATACTTTTGCCATCTCCTGATCAGGCTTGGAGGCACAGGTTGGGCTCCAATATGCATTAGCCGCCATTGTTCAAGGTGATAGTCGTTCAGGTCAACTTCCCCGCTCTCTATAGTGTCGAGGATATCTTGGGCCCATGGTACAAGAAGCCATACTATTGTTGCCTTTTCTTCAGATATTGCTTCAAGAATCCACTGGGGTTTCACACCACGCAGGATCACGGCCTTTGAACCGACAATAAGGTTGCCGAACCAGTGCATTTTAGCCCCGGTATGATACAATGGAGGTATACAAACAAAATTATCATTGTGGTTCTGAAGATGATGGCGGTTTTCCGAAATGGCCGCGGAGACAAGGTTATCGTGTGTCAGCAAAATAGGTTTAGGATCCCCCGTTGTACCTGATGTGAAGTAAATGGCAGCCGAATCATAATCAAAAAATGTCACATCGGGGGCATCGGCAGGGTAGTTCCTAATTATTTCATCATAACTTTCAGCTTTTTCGGGGCAGTCCTTTCCTACAAAAATAAACTTTTCAACATGGTGGAGCTGATCACTGATTTCGTCAATCTTATCCCGGAACTCGGGTCCGTAAACGAGCACCTTGCCCTCCGCCGCCCCTATACATTTTCTGATTTCCGCCGCGGTAAACCGGAAGTTTAGAGGAACGGCCATGGCTCCGGTTTTTAAAATACCAAAATAAGTAGGCAGCCATTCCAGGTTGTTCATCATTAGATGAATAACCTGGTCACCCTTCCCCACACCAGATGCCAGTAGAGCGTTTGCAAACTTATTGGTCGTACTTTCAAATTCTAGCCATGATAGCTCTCTTCGTCTGTTCACAGCCGGATCACGCTCTATTAAAGCAGTCTCATGTGGATACATCCGTGCATTGCGGGAAAGCATTTCAGTTATTGGCATAACAAAACCTCCTTTTGGTCGAAACAAGTTCTACCCGTGATGTTTACTTAAACATGTTCAATCTAGTAATTTTCCGTACTGCGGAAAAAAATCAATATAAAAGATAACTCCCACTTTCCCGATTTCCATCCAACACCTCCCATCCATTTTGATCTTTTGTCTGCGTTGAGACGGTAGCAATGCCCTGACTTTCAAAACGTACTGAAATATCTGTTTAGTTAGATATATTAAATTATTTCCAGCGGTATGCCAAACAATCTTTTGATGATAAGAATTGTCCAATAAGTGAAAATATCTCAATAATTCAACCTTAACAGACCCTAATCCAAAGACTAATCTGGCTCTGGCGTTGCCTTAAGGCTCCACAACGAGAATTCTCTGACAGCTTCTTGCGCCACCTCCATAATTCTATATTTAAGCGAGTACGCTCTTTAAAAAATCTTACTTTAACTGATTACAAATTTATCAAAATAGTAATAGTATTACTATTTTGATAAAGACAGAATTCTCTGAAAACTTCCGTCTAAAAAACAGTAATCAAAGAGGATACTTTATGACTATTAACCGGTGGCAAATAGTTCATTAGTTACACCTCGTCGCAGGTGATATTCAGGGTCTCGTCAAAGTAATAAATTGCTCAAAGACCGCTTAAGTTACAGAATTTGTCTGATCTTTTACTGAACAATGCTTTAAAATATTGTTTATGGAGATAACCAGAACAACACCGGACAATACCAATATTGCTCAAAACGATAATCTCAAAGCTCTGGTCGTTCGCCCCATTACATCTAAGGAAGAAGAACATTGGAACGACTTGATGAACGAGTACCATTATTTAGGGTTCCGCACGCTGACCGGCAAGACGCTCAAATATGT
Organism: Desulfotomaculaceae bacterium; assembly: GCA_028702435.1. GTDB lineage: Bacteria > Bacillota > Desulfotomaculia > Desulfotomaculales > Pelotomaculaceae > MVQL01. The sequence goes on from JAQVOX010000153.1 coordinate 2,142, forward strand.
AGCCGTGTTGAACGATCAATGGGTTGCGTTAATTGGCTGGGGGGCTTCTGCATTCAAAAGCGGTCACCGTGAAAAATGGATTGGCTGGTCACAGGAACAAAAGGCAAAACGGTTAATCTTTGTTGTTAATAATCAGCGAGTTTTAATTCTTCCCGGTATACAGATTAAGAATCTGGCCTCAAAAGTCCTGGCGCTCAACACTAAACGTTTGCCATCAGATTGGCTGGCCATTTATGGTCATTTGGCCCTGCTTGCGGAAACCTTCGTTGACCACAGCCGGTTTGCTGGAACCTGCTACCGGGCGGCGGGTTGGCTTCCACTGGGACAAACCAGTGGTTATGGACGTAATGGTGATATCTACTACTACCACGGTGAGACAAAGACTATCTTTGTAAAACCACTGTACAAAGGTGCCCGGGAAATTTTATCTGCGCCGTTTCTGCCTCCCGAATTCACTGGAGGGGAAAAGGCAATGGTAAATTTAAATGAGGTTAGCATTGATACCAGAGGTGGCTTACTCGATTATTTAGCTAAAATACAAGACCCCCGTAAACCCCGCGGTATTCGTCATACTCAGGTATCCGTCCTGGCCGTGGCAATTTGTGCTCTTTTGTCTGGGGCAAAAAGCTTTATTGGCATGGGTGAATGGGCTGCTCATTTGTCGCAGGAACAACTTAAACGTCTCGGCTGCCGGTATAGCGACAGGCTTAGGAAATATGTTCCTCCCAGTGAACCCACCCTGCGCCGTGCTATCCAGTCATTAAATGCTGATGAGGTTGACCGGGTAGTGGGTGAGTGGCTCGTCCCCCAGAGTGCCGACAACATTATAGCTGTAGACGGAAAAGTTTTGCGTGGCTCACAAAAGGCCGGCGGCAAGCCTGTACATCTTGTTTCAGCCCTCGTGCATCATGAGAAAATGGTCATCAGTCAGCAGCAGGTAGATAAGAAAAGCAATGAAATCAATGCTTTCAAACCTCTTCTTGAGTCCCTGGACTTAAACGGCAAAATAGTTACTGCTGACGCTATCCAAACCCAGGTCAAAAATGCCAGGTTTATCGTTGAATATAAAGGTGCTGATTATATTTTCCCGGTAAAACAAAATCAGGCAAACCTCTTCGAAACTATGCGCAATATTGATGAGGACGATTTTTCCCCCTCCGGAAATAACAATTGATAAAGGTCATGGCCGTATTGAAAAGAGAAAACTTTGGACTGTACCCGTAAAGGAAAGGCAAACAAATTTTCCTTATGCTGCTCAGTTCATTAAAATACTCCGGTCGACTACCGACCTCAAGGGTAATAAACTTAGACAGGAAACTGCTTACCTGGTTACCAGTTTGGGTCCGGAAAAAGCGGATAACAGGTATCTGTTGGAATCAATCCGTGGCCACTGGTCTATTGAGAATTCCCTGCACTGGGTACGTGATGTGATCTTTGATGAAAGACCGCTCTCAAATCCGGACTGACTCTGCTCCCCGTGTTTTTGCAACTATGCGCAATCTTGTTATCAGTTTATTACGATTAAATGGTGTAAAATCCATTGCTTCAGGCTTGCGTAATCTCAGCTGGAATGCTGAACG
>JAQVOX010000040.1 GCA_028702435.1 Desulfotomaculaceae bacterium
GAGTGCCCAGAATTTTCCCTATGCAAATGTATTCTTCAGCCATTGGCAGTTGTTCTTCCCGGCGCCGCCTTTACCTGATGTCGGTAATGATCCCATCCTGCAAAACAATTTCAACTCCAAGCACTCGCCGCCAATCGTCACCGACTGTAATTTCCACCGGGCTTTCCATTTTTCCATAAACTACCTCAACACCCAGTTCCAGTTGTCCTATGTTTTTAACTCTATCGACTAACTGCTGCCTGGTTTCCATTAGGCGCTGGCGTTCCTGAACAAGGTGCTGACCACCTGCGGGCAGTCCTTGTTGGTTTTTCTTTTCAAATTCAGCGGCCAGCCGTTTTTCTTGAAAATCCAGTCGCTGCAGTTCATGCTCAATTCGCCCAATAGCATCCTGTAGCTCCATGATGGCAGCTTTTTTATAATTATCAGTAACTATTACCTTGACTAGAACCGGTCTGATCAGAGTTAATTTTTCCATCCTGGAAAACCTCCCGCCAACACCCGTTATTTAACAATTTCAACTAATACCTTTTTCTTTTGTCTGGTAGCCGCAGCCTTGACTACCGTACGGATAGCCCTGGCGATACGGCCTTGCTTGCCAATAACCTTACCCATATCTTCTGGGGCTACACTAAGTTGCAAAATGATTGTTCTTTCCTTTTCAATCATGTCCACAACAACTTTTTCGGGCTGGTCAACGAGGGGTTTGGCCAGGATTTCCACCAGTTCTTTCATAAAAATAGCAGCCTCCCTAATCTATTGACCCTCTACCGGCGCAGTTTTCAATATACCGGCCTTTTTAAACAAAACTTTAGCGGTATCGGAGAGCTGGACTCCTTTCTTCAGCCATTCCAGCGCCCTTTCTTCATTGATTTTAATCACCGCCGGATTTTTTAGCGGATCATAAGAACCTATTTCCTCAATGAACCTGCCATCTCTAGGCGAGCGAGAATCAGCTACCACGATACGGTAAAACGGTTTCTTTTTGGCGCCCATCCTTTTCAAGCGAATTTTGACCAAGTTACTTCACCTCCTTAACCTATTAATATGTAATTCTAAAAGAAAGGCAGCTTGGGCATTTTACCACCCTTCTTCAAGGTTTTTTCCATATTCACAATTTGCTTCATGAATTTTTTAGTCTGGTCGAACTGTTTTAAGAGGCGGTTTACATCCTGGACCGAGGTCCCACTGCCTTTGGCGATTCTTCTTTTTCTGCTGCCGCTTAGCACTTTATCCGGGTCCTGCCGCTCTTGCGGTGTCATCGATTGTATAATAGCCTCTATAAAAACCAGTTCTTTTTCATCTACTTGTATGTCCTTTATTTTATTCATGTTTCCCATACCAGGCAGCATACTCAGGACCTGTTCGATGGGACCCATTTTTTTAACCTGTATCAGCTGATCCAGAAAATCATCAAGGGTAAAATCTGCACTCCGGATTTTTTTCTGCATTAGTTCCATCTGTTTAACATCAAAATTTTCCTGGGCCTTTTCAATTAAGGTAAGCATGTCCCCCATCCCCAGGATTCGCTCAGACATCCGGTCCGGGTGAAAGGGCTCTAGATTATCCAGTTTTTCACCAACACCGGCAAATTTTATCGGCTTACCAGTGACCGCCCGGACGGAAAGAGCCGCTCCTCCCCTGGTGTCTCCGTCCAATTTCGTTAGCACCACGCCATCGATGCTAAGGCGTTTGTTAAATTCCTCAGCGACGTTTACAGCTACTTGACCGGTCATGGCGTCAATGACTAGCAGAACCTCATCAGGCTTAATCTCCCGGTTCATGGATTCCAGTTCACTCATGAGTTCCTCATTTACTTCCTGACGGCCTGCCGTGTCAATGATCACCAGGTCATACCCGCTTGCTGCCGCATTTTTTACGGCAGCCTGGCCTATAGTAACCGGCTCCTGCTTATCCCCAATCGTAAATACCGGAATGTTTAATTGATTCCCCAAAACCTGCAACTGCTTAATGGCTGCAGGCCGGTAAACATCAGCGGCAACCAGCATGGGGCGTTTGCCCTGCTTGCGCATCAAGGCCGCTAATTTGGCGGCAGTGGTGGTCTTGCCTGCTCCGTTTAAGCCTACCATCAGCACCACAGTAGGCGGCTTTGGCGCAATATTGATCTTACTGATCGAACCGCCCATCAGGGAAGTCAGTTCGTCATGCACAATTTTGATTACGTGCTGGGCCGGATTAAGGCTGTTAAGTAATTCCTGCCCAACTGCCCGCTCTTTAATTCGGGCTATAAAATCTTTGACAACTTTAAAGTTGACATCAGCCTCAAGTAGCGCAATCCGTACTTCCCTTAGCGCTGCACTAACATCGGGCTCGGTGAGGCGACCCTTTCCCCTTAATTTTTTAAATGTATTCTGCAACCTCTCAGCCAAACTGGTAAACACCGGAACACCTCCTTCAAACCTAAAAGGCCCATTTACTGATTACCCGGGGTTTATTCAGAATTAATCCGGGGAGGAAGTCAACTCGATCACTTCATTTAATATTTCCCTGGCTCTTTGCACCTTGCCGTCATCGGCCGTATCCCTATATTCATCGAGCAGGGAAACTGCTTCCACCAATTTATTTTTTTCCTTCTTAAATTTAGCCACTAGTCCTAACTTTTGCTCATACTTCTCCAGCAGCTGTTCCGCCCTTTTCAAGGTGTCATGCACAGCTTGCCGGGTCACGGCAAATTCTGCAGCAATTTCTCCCAGAGAAAGATTCTGGCCATAGTAAAGCTCCATAAAGCTTTGTTGACGTTTGGTTAAAAGTTGCCCGTAAAAATCGTTTAGCAAGTTCATCCAGGCTATTTTTTCTAACACAGTTCGCCACCTACTTAATCTAGGGGATAATATCCCGCCACTAGCTCTGGAAATCCTATCAAGGCATGTAACTTTACAGGATGATTCTATACAAATAAAAAAGTTATGTCAAGAAAATAATTATATTTTTTGTGAAAGAGGTTTTTATAACCAGACCGAGAAAATACTATTATCTATATATCATGCTTATATTTTGTAATGAGGTGAACAAATCTGAAAACCGATCGAGTCAATATAAAACCTAAACCAAAACCAAAGCCCGCCGGTTTTATCTCCTTAAACGAAGCGATAAAGCAGACCCGGGAACAGGTGATCAACAATCATAAGTCTTACCTGAACGCGGGACTAGCGATGATGTTTGGGCTTCTGAATTTTGACAAACAATTTACCAGGGCCGAAGGGATCAAGGTCTGGGACAGCGAGGGCAACCTGTATCTGGATTTTCTCGGCGCTTACGGGGCCTTGAACCTGGGTCACAATCACCCTCAGGTCTTGGCGGCACTGGCCCGGGTGAAAGAACTGCCCAACTTGCTTCAGGCTTCCCTGGGATCCATCGCCGGCGCTCTGGCTAAAGACCTGGCCGCTATCACTCCGGGTAATCTACAGCGGTCCTTCTTCGGCAACAGCGGGGCTGAAGCGGTAGAGGGAGCGCTGAAACTGGCGCGGGCAGCTACCGGGCGTAAGGGACTGGTTTACTGTAACGGTTCTTTTCACGGTAAAACCCTGGGAGCACTATCAGTGACCGGGCGGGAAAAATATCGGAAAGCTTTTCAGCCTTTGCTTCCAGGCATTATTTCAGTACCCTTCGGTGACCTGGACGCTCTGGAAAGACAATTAAGGGATAAGCAGGCTGCTGCTTTCATTGTTGAGCCTATTCAGGGCGAAGGCGGAATTATCCTACCCCCGGAAGGCTACCTGGCCGGGGTAAGGCAAATATGTACAAAATATAATACTCTGTTCATCGTTGACGAAATACAAACCGGACTGGGGCGTACCGGGGAGATGTTCGCCTGCCAGCATTACCAAATAACACCCGATATATTGTGCCTGGCCAAATCCTTGGGCGGCGGGGTCATGCCTATCGGAGCTTACATTACCACTGATGAAATCTGGAAAAAAGCATACGGCGGCATGGATAAAGCAACGCTCCACACTTCTACTTTCGGGGGCAATACCCTAGCTACCGCAGCGGCAATTGCTACCTTGGAGGTGCTTTACGAAGGTAACCTGCCGGAGCGGGCGCGGGAAAGCGGTAATTATCTGCTGGCCGGACTACGGCGGCTTAAGGAAAAATACTCGTTGATTAAGGACGTAAGAGGCTTAGGCTTGATGGCCGGAATCGAGTTTAGTCAACCCGAGAGCAGGACCTTAAAAGTACCCATGGGCCTGGTAAATAAAATTTCAGAAGAATATCTAGGCAGTATGGTCGCCGGTGAACTGTTCAATAAACACCGGATTATCACTGCTTACACTCTAAACAACCCTAATGTCATTCGTCTGGAACCACCCTTAGAGGTATCCCGGGAGCAAATAAACACGCTGCTGGAAGCTCTGGAGGTAATATTATCTGCTCATAAGGGAATTTTTAGCATGGCTACCTCCAGCGTAAAAACAATTTTTCATTCACTAAAAAAGAAGTAGAGCGGATGCAAAACCCGCTCTACTTTTAACATTTTGTTATTCATAAGTCTTTTCACCTAACAATTAATCCCTGTTAGAGCACCTCCTCGTACCCTTGCTCTCTCAGGATTTGCACGGCTTTTTTAATTTCTTGCGTCTTATCCTTGTGACATACCAGCAAACAGTCGCTGTCATTTACCACAATTAAATCTTCAACACCGATCAGAGCTACTATTTTATCGGGAGAATATACATATGAATCGTTCGTATCCAGGAACACACCTTTAGCCTCAATAACATTACCACTTTCGTCCTGATCACGATATCTTTCTAAAGCCGTCCAGGAACCGATGTCATCCCAGCCAAAATCCCCCCGTATTACCAGGACATTTTCTTCCCGCTCCATGATGCCGTAGTCTACGGAGATCTTCGGCAATCCGTTATAGACTTCTTCAAGCATAGCAGGATAACTCCCTGTACCAAAATATCCCTCTATTCTGTTCAAACCCTCAGCCAATAGGGGCGCATGGAGCGCAACCAGTTTTCCGATCAGGTCCACTCGGCAGATAAACATGCCGCTATTCCATAAATAATCCCCGCGGGAAAGGAACTCCAGGGCTTTTTTATAATTGGGCTTTTCCAGAAAGCGATCGACCTGGTACACCGGTGTGCCCGCTACAGTATCGAATAGGTCACCCTGGCAAATATAACCGTACCCGGTCTCAGGCCTGTGCGGGGTTATACCCAACGTAATAATCTGCTCACCCTTACCGGCTATTATCACTGCCGCCCTCAGAATTTCTTGGAATCGCTGTTCGTCGTTAACATAATTATCGGCTGGAAGCACGATCTCCACGTCTAGGGGATTCTTTTGCCGCACAACTAGGGCGGCTAAACCGATAGCGGCCGCAGTATCACGGCCAAAAGGCTCAATAACAAAATTACTTTCAGGCAAATCAGGAATTTGATTAATAATTATCTCTCTAAACTCTCTTCCTGCTACTATATAAATATCAGTTAGATCAACCAATCCTTTCACACGCTCAACTGTAAGCTGCAACATGGTCTTATCTCCAATTAAATTTAAAAACTGTTTTGGCATTGCCATCCTACTGCGCGGCCAGAACCTTTCCCCCCGCCCGCCGGCCATAATCACGACACAGGGCATCACGTACCACCCTTTCGATATATTCAAATTTTTACATTTGTTCGACATTGACATTTACTATACCTGCAAGGTTACTATATGAAAAGTCTGTAATGATATTAAAAGGGCATATAATATATTTTTAGCCCTTTAATTGGCCAGGCCATTGTACTAAAATAGACAAGATATGATAAATTTATATTTACCTGGTACAGCAAAGGAGTGTTTTAGTTGGCAAAACAAGGAAAAAAGGAATTCATCTTGACTGCTTCCGGTTATGAGTACGATAAGCAACTTTCAAAGTTATCCATTAAAGTTTTTCCAGCGCTTCAGGCTCTAATTGCGAATCAACACGATTTAATTGAGACTTGCCAAGAATATGCCCAGGATAAATCAATTTTTCTTGAAGCGCATATAGCTGAACTTGCTGAAGTTGAGGAAACAATAGCAAAAGAGCATGCAAAACAACTTGTCAAGAGAGAAGAATTAAAAAAGAAAAGACAGGACAAAGAAAAATTAAACAAGGTTTCGCAACAAGCAATTAAAACCAATACACCTGTACAAAAATATGATGAACCAATAGATGAACCAATAAAGGAAGAGGAAGTGCTATTGGATGAAATAGCAAGCACGATTAGCCCCGGTCTCCCATCTGCAAGGTTTGCCACTGCCACCCATAAAACCTCTATTAAACGTGAGGAACCAGATATCAGGCGCATTGCGATTGGCGCCTCAATTAAAACGCTTGAAATTTTGCTGGGGCGCAAATTAACAGAACAGGAGTTATCTGTTATCGAAAGTCAGGTTGACGCCTACCTTTAAGCCAGGAAATAGCCTCCTGGCTTGGCCATCCTTATGGTATTGATTGAATAATTGTTTGCGCTTTTTCTGCATCAGATTGTTTAACTACTAATCTTACACCACCAATATAATTAGCAAAATTAATAGCTGCTCGTTCATCATAGATAAATACTTGAATCCCCTTACTTTCTAGTAGACCGCTTACGATATTTGCCTCGGTAACATTGAGAAATGTTGCAATAGTTACGAGTTCATCCATTACTATTCTCCTCGTTTTTGATAATATTATCATAATCATAGAAAAAACCATGTGTTGTCAAGGGTAATCTTAAATAGATCCATGTTAGCCGAAAAACCGGTCTCAATTTAAAACAAATATTACTCTATGTCATGGTTTAACAGTCTGCTGCATAATCTCGATCCGCTTTGGAGCAGGCGGGTGACTATAGCTAAACCACTGGATAAAAGGAGCAGGGGCCACGTCCGACAGGTTTTTAGCGGCTAGGTCCACCTGCAGCCGGACTGCTGCCGGGACATTTCCGGTTAACATTACCGCATCCCGGTCAGCTTCCAGTTCCATGCTCCGGGAAAAATAACTTTGCAGGGGACCGGCGGCAAAATGCGCGAGCGTAAAAAATAAAAGGATTACCGCCCAGGCATAGGGCTGCAGGCGTGCGGCCATAGGTAAAGATGTCCGCAGCAGTATAAATAACAGCCCCCAGAGAACAAAAGTGCCCAGGATACCAAGGGTCAACCCGCGGATTATGTGTCCCTGACGCCAGTGAGCCATTTCATGGGCAACTACGGCCTCCACCTCATCCGGCGGATAATTGGATAATAACGTGTCGTAAAGCACTATACGTTTCGTTTGCCCCAGGCCGGTAAAATAGGCGTTGGCTCTTGTTGTACGCCGGCTGGCATCCATCACATATACCTGATCTACCGGCAGCCCGGCCTTATTAGACAAATTATGGACCATAGAGAGCACCGCAGGGTCTTCTACCGGTGTAAAGCGGTTAAATAGAGGTGATACCACTACCGGCCAGAAAAAGGTCTGGAACACCAGCCAGATGGAAATGAAACCGGCGCAGGCCAACCACCAGACGCCGGGCACACGGTTAATCACCCAGAAAAGTAGCAACACTCCCATTGCGGATAGGACCAGTTCCAACCCGGCCCCCTTTATATAATCCAACCACCAGGCCCCCAACCCCTGTGTCGAAAAACCCCATTGATGCTGCCAAAAGTAGCTGCCAAAGAGATTAAAAGGCAGGTCCAATAGCTTCAGTAATAACCACAGGATTAAGAAAAATAGCAAAATACTCCCGCCATAGCTGCCTCCGGCAACTTGCTGCACCCGGTGGGAAAGGGCTTCTGCCCGGCCACTAAATACTAGCCACAGTAAAAAAGTGACCTGAACTAAAAAGCCGCCGAGATAAGCCAGGCGCATTACATTGTTATATTGCCGGCCCAGGTTTATTTGTTCAGGATTAAAATAATATCCGGCCCCGGGTCCCACCCGCCCTGGGAAAAGGGTAAACCAAAGGTAAAGTAAGCTAAATATACCGGCCGTAACAATCAGGACCAGCCAGACAGTGTTTAATCGAAGTGGCATTTTATTCCCCTCCCCAAGCCTTTAAGTAACTTCATTTTTAGGATCTACAACTCACATAACATTTTATGGTTCACATGTGATCTGAACGGAAGTATAATATTATATAAATAAGATTTTATAGTTTAGTAGCCTAACTTTTCAAAAAGAGGGGGTGAAACAAGTTTGACAGGATGGCTAATAAGATGGATTCTAAACATTATTGCAATCATTTTTACTGCCTATTTAATTAGCGGTTTTGAGGTAACTGTCACCGGTGCAATATTCGGCTCGATCATATTGGGCATAATCAACGCTATTATTCGGCCGGTAGTATTACTGTTGACTCTGCCAATCAACATAGTCACCCTGGGGCTGTTTACCCTGGTAGTCAATGGGCTGATGCTGTGGTTGGCCGGTTCGGTGATCAAAGGTTTCGATGTTCATGGCTTTGGTACGGCGATTATAGCTGCCCTGCTCTTATCTCTTTTCAGTTTTATTATCAGTTTTTTTGTAAAAGATTAGCCTGAAAATTTGCAGATATCCCGGTTATTCTTTTTTTTGATGAACAAAATTATCGATATCTAACTCCTTTATATCACCTTGCTTAGCCAAAGCTATGGCTGAATTTACTACGTCTTCAGTTTCTTTGACGGGCGCCCTTAAATGTTTTATCCCTGTCCAGAGCAGCACAGCGGCAAATAAAATACGCAGCGCAAGCTCAGAAAGAATGTGGGCAAAGGAAGCACCCAAGTATGTACCTGCGAGAGTGCCTGTTATTAATGCCGGTAATATAGCGGTGTTAACATTTCCTAACCGCCAATGATTAAAGGCGCCTACCATTCCGATCGGGACAATGGCAAGAAGTGAAGTGCCTTGGGCGGCGTGTTGGGTAACGCCGGCGAACAGTACCATCGCCGGTACCATGATTACCCCCCCTCCGATGCCCATCATTCCGGAAAGGAAACCGGTAATGGCCCCGGCCAATAAGAGGGTAGATATTTTCATCCATACATGATCCGGACTAAATATTTGAAACAGGTAGGGCTTCAGAAGCAATAACAGGGTGACCATGAGCATAAAGGCTCCGAAATACCTCTTTAGTTTCCATTCGGGAAGCGCATTGGCATAGTGTACTCCCGCCCCGGCAGTGAGCATGGCTGTGGAGGCTAAGAGAATGGTGGCCATCAGATCCACTGAGCCTTTCAAAGCATACGTGGCCGCTCCGGAGAAACCGGTACAGATAATTACCACAATGCTGGTACCGTTGGCATTAAGCTGTTTCATTTTCAGGATGCCGGTCAACAGCGGGATTAATATCACGCCACCGCCAATGCCGATAAGCCCGCCGAATAAACCTGCTGATAAACCGATAAAGAAATTCACTCCCCGATGCCTCCAAAAACCATGCCGCTGTTACAGAGCTTTTACCCAGTGTTAATAGATCCCCATCATTATATTATTAACGTTGTTAAATAGCAAAAAATTTACAGATTTTTTCTAACATGATATACTTTACTTGCAAACTCGAATGACATTCCGGTGGATCAGTAAAATAAATAATTAGAATAAAAAAATGAGGTGCTCGAAGTGTTAGCCAAAGAAATAATGAATACTAAAGTAATTATCTTACAAGAAAACGACACTATTGAAGAAATTGCTGAAATTCTAGTAAAGAATAACATTTCCGGGGCCCCGGTGGTAAATCATGATGGAGAGATAGTAGGGATTGTTACCGAAGAAGACCTGCTTCATCAGGAAACAAACCCCAGAACACCGGGTTTTCTGAATATTCTTGGTGCTTTTATCTATATTAACGGCATTGAAAGGTACCGGGAAGACTTTAAAAAACTTGCCGCTACAAAGGCCCAGGAGATAATGACCACCGAAGTAATCACTGTTAACGCAGACACGGATATTAAACGGGTAGCTACTTTGATGGTAGAGAATGATATTAATAGGGTGCCTGTAGTTGAAAATAAAAAAATAATTGGTATTATTAGCCGGGCGGACATAGTTAAAACACTGGCCCACAAGGCTTGATGCGTTAGCCTTGCTTATTTTTATTTTTTATTTCTCATTCGAGGGATGTAGCCACTATCTTCTTTGCCTATCGCCACATCCATCTGATAAACTAAAGATTTATACCAGTGGGAGCGGAAAGCAAGCTGCAGAGAATCGAAGCGGCCTAAGATTACTTTAGATTTATTTATATTGCCTGCAGCCGTAAGACTAGCTCCGTCAACAGATTGGGTATGTTTATAAAGCTCAATAGCTTTTTGCTGATCTAATGTTACAGTTAGTTCATACTGCCGAGGATAAAATAGTTGGCCGTTAATCCAAGAAAAACTGCGGTCGCCAAGGCCACCAAAACTATACCGGGAAAGAAGAGCATTACCGCCTTTTAGAATAAACCTGTCCCGGGACATTTCCGACAAATCCAATCTGCTCACTTTATATGAGTTATAAATAAAGCCATTTTCGTATACTCGAACTATACCATAACCGCAGGGGAACTGTACGGTGGCAGGTGCTTCCACGTAAGGGAGGTTGCCTGTCATAAATTTGTTCGTTGTTACCTTGTTGCGGTGTATATGACCTGAAAAGATTCCCCGTACATTAGCAAAAGGTCTGATAATTCTTTGAAATTCCATATGGTTTTTTACCCCAAACCATGTATCCGGGCCGTTACATGGGTGATGAAGAAATAAATAGGCTGGTTTTCTATTGCTTTTTAGCATACCCTGAATCCATTTTAGCTGCCCCGGGTCAATATAGCCCTTATTTATATTCGGCTTGCAAGAATCAATCAATATAAATTGATAATCATTAAACATTACAGTTGAAGTTGTTTTTTCCCTATTTGCTACAAGTTCGATGAAACCTTTTTCACCTAAGCTAGAATTATTTATATATTTGTCATGGTTGCCGATACACAATAGATAAGGTGTATCGCCGAAGTAAGGAAGTAGCAGGTCTCGTAATTCCAGATATTGCTGCCGGCTGGCATCGTCGGTAAGATCACCGGTGATCACAGCCAGATCAATGTTCCGTCTCTTGCTGTCAAGAATACACTGGATGAAAAGATCATTCGAATACTCGGAAAGTTTACCAAAATAGATTTCATTAAAATCTTTTGTAGGATTTCCGCAGGCAATGTGTATATCACTAAGCACGGCATAACTGAATAGGTACTTACCCTTCGGTTTAGGCAAAGTGATAAAAGAGTTGAGAGAGCCTTTACCGGTATTGCTAGCTACTTGATACCAGTAGCGTGTTGCGGGTTTTAAATTATCTAGTTCCATCCAGTGAAATTCTGTATAATCATTTATGGTGCGTCTGGTTAAATGTGCCCGCTGCTCCCCGAAATATATGGTCGTGTCAGCAGGCTGTTGCGGAGTAACCCAGGTGATCACAGCATGGTTATAACCAACAGTACATAGTTCTTCGTTACTAATAAGTGTATCATATGACAAACGACATGGACGGTAATTATTTTCATTTTCAGAAGTTAGTTTCCCTGTAGAATTCATTTTTGGCCATTCTCCCGTTACTTATATTATTAAAGGCCTACCACCCGATGTTTTTTTATGATCATACACACAGTAATAGAACTAATTAATCCATTCTGGTATTGATTTCCAGATAAAGAATGCCCGCCTAATTAGGCGGGCATTCTTTTTAGAACCAAGCATCTCACATTAAATAAAAGGGTAGATTAAAAATGTTAAACCGGCTACTATGAAGAATTATTTCAGCCGGCAGGACTCCTCTTTTTTTAATAGAATAGTTAAATATAACTTCAATTGACATCGAGGTGGACAATGATTAAGCTCGGCATTCCAGGAAAAGGTACTTTTGTTTTTGAGCATATTGTTCTAGATTTTAACGGTACCCTGGGTTACGATGGCAACCTGATCTTTGGCGTTAGGGAGAGGCTTAATCTACTGGTAGACAACTTGAAAATACACATTTTGACGGCAGATACCTTCGAATCATGCCAATCTTCCTGTCATGGTATGGATGCCCATATTCACATCCTTTCTTCGACCGGCGGGCCTGCAAAAGAAAAATATGTATTGGATCTTGGCCCGCAAAGAGTGATAGCTATTGGCAACGGCAACAATGACGCGCTCATGCTTGCCCGTGCTGCTTTGGGTGTAGCTGTGCTGGGACCTGAGGGATTATCAATTTTGGCCATGCAAGCCGCAGATATTGTAGTGCGGGACATTACCAGTGCCTTAGACCTGTTAATAAATCCTAAAAGGATAATAGCTACCCTAAGAGAATAGGTAGATTCATCAGGTACGATAAAGCAAGATACTGTTATAATTAATGCTAAGGCGTCAATTACCAGATAAAATAGCCTGAAGCTGTCTGATAAATTCCTGCATTTCATCATCAGTGCCGATTGTCACCCGTAAATGGTTATCGATTCGCGGTAGTTTAAAATAGCGAACCAGCACCCCTCTTTGTCGCAAGGCGCTAAAAAGTTCCTCGGCCTTTCGATTCCGATGTCGGATAAAAATAAAATTGGCTGTCGATGGGACCACCTCAAAATCGAGTTTCTCCAATTCAGCGATGAGCCATTCCCTGGTGGCGATAATCGCCCGGCAGGTGGTTTCAAAATAAACCCGATCATTAATTGCAGCTGTAGCGGCCACCAACGCCAGCCGATCAAGCGTGTAGGAGTTAAAGCAATTCTTAGCCCGTTCCAGTCCATCGATCAATTCTGGTGACCCAATTGCGTAGCCGATGCGCATACCGGCCAGGGATCTGGCTTTTGATAAAGTCTGAATCACCAATAGATTGGGGTAGTTTTCAATCAGCGATATGCAGCTTTTGCCACCAAAATCGACATAGGCTTCATCAACAATTACTACCGATAAGGTATTCTGTTTAAGTAGAGACTCAATCTGTTCTACGGGCAAGAAACGGCCGGTCGGTGCGTTGGGATTAGGAAAAATGATCCCGCCGTTGTCAACAGGGTAATCAGCCAGGTTAATGCGGAAATCGCCGGTTAACGGAATAGGATTAGCCTTGATTTCAAAAAATTTACTGTAAACCGGATAGAAACTATAGGTAATATCAGGGTAAAGGATCGGCTTTTGCTGCTTGAAAAAAGTTATGAAAGCAAATGCCAGGACCTCATCGGAACCATTACCGACAAAAACATTTTTTTTCTTAACTCGGAAGTAACCGGCAACTGTTGTCTTTAGAATGTCACCATTGGGGTCGGGATAAAGTCGCAGGTCCTTGCCGGTATACTCACGAATTGCCTCAAGGACTGCCGGTGAAGGCGGATACGGGTTTTCGTTGGTATTTAGTTTTATATATTTTCGATCCTTAGGCTGTTCGCCGGGAACATAGGGATCAAGCCCCCGGATTAGTTTACTCCAAAATTTACTCATCAAATTTTCCTACTTTCTTAAGCCCAACATGTCTACAACTGAAGCAATAGTGGTTCTGTAGAAAATTGCCGGCTTTTTCTTCTTTCCTGTTTTCTCTATCTCTTCCTTGCTACTGCCGGTAAAAATATTTCTACTACAGCCCCGCCTTGTGCCGCATTGAAAATCTTTATGGTCCCCGCATGCTCGGCAACGATTTTATGCACAATGGTTAAGCCCAGACCGGAGCCCGATTTTACACCGGTGTAAAAATAGTCAAAGGCGTGACTTAGGTCTTTCGGAGAAAAGCCTGCCCCATCGTCCTCTACCTTTATTATATTATTGCCATTGACAAGGTTAGCATGAACGGTGACTTTGCTTGTGGCATGGCGGATAGCATTGGACAGCAAATTGGCGAAAAGACTATGCAACTGGTCCCAATCCCCGATCACCCAGGTGCGGGGTGGAATCTCTAACTCGATCAGCACATCCTGTTCCAGGGCATACCCACCAACAGTCTCCATTACCTGTTTCATAATGTAGCTAAGATCATGAGGTAAAAGATAACGGTTATGCGGCTGTTCCAGGGTAGTGATGTCGATCATATTTTCCACCACATTTTTCAAATGCATACTTTCTTTACGAATTATATCAATAGCCTTGTCCAGGTCCGGTCCGGTAAATAAACCATCCCTGATTCCTTCCGCATAGCCATTGATACTCATTAGTGGCGTTTTCAGCTCGTGGGAGGCGTTCTGAAAAAAGCGTCGCCGGCTCTCATCGTAGCTCTTAAGGCGAGCGGTCATCTCATTGAAAGCGGTGGCCAGTTGGTCCAGTTCGTCATACGAGTTAACCTTAAGACGCCGGTCAAATTGGCGATTGCCCACTGCCCGGGCATAATCTTCCAGGGAACGGAGCGGTTTTACCAAATAGCTGATTAAGAAAAAGGCAATAAGAAGAGCCATGATCAGGGCAACTAAAAGGCTGCCAAAGATCACTTGCAGTGTTTCCCGATACATCGCCTGCAACGTGCTAATAGATAAGAAGGTTAAAACCGTGCCTCCAATACTAACCGGCACCTCTGCAATTAAGTAACTATCGTTTTTGAAAATATTTGCCTGACTCCGATCAAAGGCCCGGTCCTCACGCAACGACTCCGGAAGTTGGGATATTGCCAGCCCCACCGGGAAATGCTGGGGATGACTGCTAAATATGATCGTGTCTTGCGGGTCGATCCATAAATAGCCGCTCTCTACCGCACGCCCGAGCAAAGGAATGGTTGAAGACGTTTCAACCTCATCCGGCGGTAAAGCTCCGGCCCCGAGGGTATAGGCAATCTCCCAGGCCTGCTTTTGCAGCCCGATTTCAGCGCGTCTCTCTAAGACCCCCACCAGAATCGGATAAAAAGCCAGGGCAGTTACCAGAAAGGTAAAAACCACCACACTCAAATAACTTATTAAAATTTTAGTAGATATGCTTTTCCACTTCGCCATCTAACCTGTATCCGT
>JAQVOX010000041.1 GCA_028702435.1 Desulfotomaculaceae bacterium
AAGGCGGGTCATTTTTATGTTCAAAATCTATCTTTAGGAAACTATACTATGTTATTTTATGTTCTCAACTATCATGGCTTCGCCCTGCCCGCCACCGATACACATTGTGGCTAGACCATAACGACCTTCCTGGCGCTTCAGTTCATAAAGCAGGGTATTCACAATCCTGGTTCCACTGGCGCCGATCTGGTGACCGATAGCAATAGCGCCACCGTTAAAATTCACCTTGTCCATCGGCAGTTCTAATGTTCGAATACATGTTAACGCTTGTGACGCAAATGCTTCATTAGCTTCAATTACATCAAAATCGGCCACAGTGAGCCCAGCCTTGGCCATGGCCTTTCTACTGGCAGGGATAGGACCTGTACCCATAATCGCTGGGTCTACACCTGCTGTAGCAAAAGACTTGATCACAGCCATGGGTTTTAACCCCAATTCTTTCGCTTTATCCGCGGACATAATTACGGTTGCGGCTGCGGCATCGTTGATACCGGAAGCGTTACCGGCAGTAACCGTACCACCTTTTTTGAATACAGGCGCCAACTTGGCCAGCGCCTCTAATGAAGCACCGCGGCGTGGTAATTCATCTGTATCAAAATACACCGGATCGCCTTTTTTCTGCGGAATCGGCACTGGAATAATTTCATCCTTAAACTTCCCCGCGTCAATCGCCGCAATAGCTTTATTATGACTGTCAACGGATATCTTATCCTGGTCTTCCCTAGAGATGCCAAACTTTTCTGCAAGATTTTCTGCAGTGTAACCCATATGGACATCGCCAAAAGCACACCACAGGCCGTCTTTGACCATCTCGTCAACAAGAGTGCTATCAAACATCCGGTAGCCCCATCTAGCCTTGTCCACAAGGTATGGAGCTGCGCTCATGTTTTCCATACCGCCGGCTACCACTATATCAGCCTGCTCGGCCATGATCTGCTGGGCGGCCAGCATTTGCGTCTTCAGACCGGAACCACAAACGATGCCAACTGTATAAGCGGGTGTCTCAATAGGAAGACCGGCCTTTAAAGCAGCCTGCCGGGCAGGGTTTTGTCCAAGACCTGCAGTCAGCACGTTGCCCATGATCACTTCTTCAACCTGTTCACCGGAAATACCGGCCCGCTTCACTGCTTCTTTAATAACTAGCGCACCTAGTTCTACAGCAGGTGTGTTCTGCAGAGAACCACCAAATTTGCCTACTGCAGTACGGACAGCACTAACAATTACAACGTCTCGCATTTTATATCATCCTTTCTTTTCTCTGCCTTCACTATTCACTTGAATTGGAAATTGACTTAAATAAACAAGATCAAATAACCATAAATGGTCATCCGCTCTTAAATCAGAAGGCTTCAATTACGCTTTAATAATTTCCAAATAAACTCTGCTCTGAAATAATAATTATGTCTTTCTGACTATACGATCATGCCTTCCGATAAAAAGCCTGCTGGAACTCTCCCCCAAAAGAGTCCCCCCTGTCAATTTATTTGTCAAGGATGGTTTCCTAATTAGGTGGATTGTTCCAGCAGCAATCGTTGTATCTTTTATCTCATAACTTATTTAAGAACCTTCTTAATCTCTTCAGTTAGAACGGGTACAACCTGGAAAAGGTCTCCAACAATGCCGTAGTCGGCATTTTTAAAGATAGCAGCTTCATCATCCTTATTGATCGCTACAATGCATTTAGATGAACTCATTCCGGCCATATGCTGGATAGCGCCGGAAATACCGCAGGCAATATACAGTGTCGGCGAAACAACCTTACCCGTTTGCCCAACCTGGAAGCTTTGAGCAATCCAACCGGAGTCAACGCAAGCACGTGATGCCCCAACAGCTCCGCCAAGCGCGTCTGCAAGGTCTTCCAAAATTTTAAAGCCCTCGGCGCCTTTCATTCCACGGCCACCAGCTACGATTACATTAGCTTCTGTAAGCTCAGGCCTGGAAGAGATTTGGAGAACCACATCTTTGATGACCTGACGCAGGTCTGCCGCATCAAGATTTACAGCAATGTTCACTACTTCAGCACTACGCGGGGCCGGTGCAGCAGCCAACACGTTCGGGCGCACAGTAGCCATCACCGGACTTTTTTCCGGAATACCAGCCTTTAATAAGGCCTTGCCGGAGTAAACCGGACGGGTGAAAACCAGATTGCCGCCCTCAAGTTCCATAGCAATGCAGTCAGACAGCAGACCGGCGCCAACCTTTTGGGCCACTTTAGCAGCTAAATCGCGACCCTGTACAGTGCAGCCAAACAATACCGCTGACGGATCATTTTCCTTAATCAGATCGGCAAGAACTTTACTATAAGCATCAGTTGTATATTGTGCCAGTTGATCGTCATCGGCTACATATACCTTGTCCGCCCCGTACTCACCAAGCGAATCTGCTAAACCAGCAACACCTTTGCCAAACAGCACACCGGCAAGCTCTTCACCGGTTTGGTCAGCTACTTTACGGCCGGCTGTTAATAATTCGTAAGCAACATTTTTAATTTTGCCGTCCTTAACCTCTGCAAATACAAAAATCCCTTTTGCCATTATTTTATACCCTCCCTTAGATAACTTTTGCTTCTTCCCGCAACATCTGCGCTAATGCAGCAGCGGCTTCAGGCGCTTCACCGGGAACCATTTTGCCCGCAGCCTTGGCGCTGGGAAGGAAGTAAGATTGAACTTTAACTCTGGCAGCTACCTGATCGGCACTAAGCCCCAGGTCACCCAGGGAGAGTGTCTGGATCTTTTTCTTCTTAGCTTGCATAATCCCTTTCATTGATGGGTAACGGGGCTCATTCAGCCCTTTTTGGGCAGTAATCACCGCCGGTACAGGTACTTCAACAACCTCGCTGCCGCCTTCAATGTCTCTGGTGGCTGTTGCTTTGCCATCTGCAATGTCCAGCTTGGTTACCACGTTAACATGGGGCAGGCCAAGTTCATCAGCAACACGCACTGCTACTTGTGCAGAACCGCCTTGCCAACCGGCAAGCACCAGATCATAAGGTATGGTACTTACAGCCTTAGCTAATGCCACAGCTATAGTATACTCATCTCCATCTGCAAGGGCAGGATCTTCAACACTGATACCTTTGTCCGCGCCCATAGCCAGTGCCTGACGCATGGATTCCGGTGTATCCGCTCCGGCTGAAATAATTACGACCTCGCCACCATTCTTTTCCTTAAGTTTGAGCGCCTCTTCAACAGCATACTCATCGTATGGGTTGATAATCAGGCCGATACCCTTCTTATTGATTTTCCCGTCTACGATTTCGATTTTTGCTTCCGTGTCAAAGGTTTGTTTTAAAAGAACCGCAATATTCATCCTGTTCCCCGGTTTTCGGGACTAATGTCCCACACCCGCCGACTACTCGGGAAGCATCGCCACAGCTAACGGTAGTTTAAAGTGTGCCTTAAAAGCATACTTTAAAAAATACTGGACATTTTCCACACAATAACACCGTTACCCGTGTTTTCCATCACATATAATGGCAAATAATGAAACCATACATTTGATGGAACGCTCTGCCCAAAACCTTTTCCTTTCCTTTTTTTGTTTATGGGTTGTCTAAACAACATTTTTTCTGAAATTATTGTTCCTTACAGCCTGGTCAAGCCTGCTTAAATAAAAGTAGCTATTTACTGGCGCTAAAATTTGCAGGTTTATCCCGGCGGCTATCCTTAAATTGTTTGATTCTCTGCAGTTTCCTGGTTACTGTCGACTGGTCTATGCAAAGCACTTTAGCTGCCTTGTAAGTACTGCCACAGAGGTTTATCGCCTCGTTGATTAACTGACTTTCCAACTCCAACATGGCCTCTCTTAATGGCATTACCCCCTGCACCATAACCCTGGATGAGACATCCTTCACCACATAGCGCAGGTTCTCAGGCATATGCTTTGCTGTAATTACAGCCTCAGGTGCTGTAACTACCATCCTCTCGACAATGTTTTCAAGCTCTCTGATATTACCAGGCCAGTGATACTCATAAAATATTTTGAGCACCTCTGGAGAAAACTGCTTGCGAATACCATACTTCTTATAGTACTTATCTTTAAAAATATTTAACAGCGGAATTATATCACATCTACGTTCCCTCAATGGGGGAATCTGTATTGGTACAACATTCAAACGGAAAAACAAATCCTCTCTGAAAGAACCTTGCTGCACCATATCCGACAGGTTACGATTTGTCGCCGCTAAAATACGCACATCCACACTTCGGTTTTCAGTGCCGCCAACCCGGATAATTTCCTTATCCTGCAAGACCCTAAGTAATTTAACCTGCAGAGACAGCGGCAGATCGCCAATTTCGTCTAAAAGCAGAGTGCCGTTATGTGCCATCTCAAACATACCTGGCTTACCATCTTTTCCTGCCCCGGTAAAAGCACCCCGTTCATAGCCGAATAATTCCGACTCCAACAACGTTTCCGGAATTGCACCACAATTAATCTTAATAAAAGGCCCCGCATTTCGGGCACTTTTATTATGGATATGCTTTGCCAGCACTTCCTTGCCCACACCCGAATCACCAGTCAGCAAAACTGTCGAGTCTACCTTTGCAACCCTAGTGCATAGGTCAATTACGCTTTGCATCTGTGGTGAACTAGTGGTAACTCTTTGTTCTTTTGCTTTTTGCCCATTTCGGTTGCACAATTCCTCTTGGTAACGCCGGTTTAGTTTTTTGCTATCTTGTAATTCCTGTCTCAAGTTTTCCAACTCGGTCATATCCCTCACATTGATCACAATCCTGATAATTTCACCGCGCTCGTTTACCACAGGGTTACCAGTAATCATCAACCTGTTACCAAGCGGAGATATTTGCAAATTAGTAACTGACTTCTTTTTTTTCAAGACAGAATCAACTATAGATGAAGCGTAATGACCATCTTCTACCAATTTCCTAAACGGCCTGTCAATAATGTCTTTTGACTTCAGGCCGGTCATTCTGGTATATGCATCATTGACCTGTGTGATCACACCATCACATTGTGCAATTAAAATACCATCATATGATGATTCAATCAGCGCCTTTAGTTCCTTATTTAATTCTTTTACAGTTTCTAACTCATTTGAAATAAATTCTATCTCTGAAATGTCCTGGAATATACCCACAGCTCCGACAACTTTATCATTTTCAATAATAGGACTGCGGTTACTGACATACATTCTAGTGCCTATGGAATACTTTACTGGAAGTCTCTCGCCGAACTTTGGTTCACCAGTATCAAGGATCTCCAAAAGACCCGTTGGAATCACAACATCTGCCAGAAATTTTCCCATTGCCTCTTCTCGAGATCTCCTAGTGATTTTCTCCGCTGCAGGGTTGAAAGTTGTAATAATCCCATTCTTATTAATGGATACAATACCCGTACTAGCAGCATTCAGCACAGCATCCAATTCCCTGCTGATAAACTTAGCGCAAGGATAAAGTGACACAGCCAGCTCACATTTCGTAGTAATCCCCTGCAATTTACCCTCATCATTACTGATGGCGATTACATCACTAGTGGACGTCCAGGCTTCTTCCTGGTATACATCAGGGCTCATACTGACAAAGTCATCATCCATCACTTCATTCAGTGTAGTATCCATTGTTAACGAAATTCCATCACCTAGCGCCAGCCCGCTTCCAATTACTCCAATCAAGCAGTCATTTTCATCAACGATACCAACGACTCCAACTGGATGTGTTTGCCATAAAAGCAATAAATCTCTTATTGTCTGATCTGGACGTAGGGTAAGCGGTGGTTTCACAATCATATTTCCAAGCATAAAACCAGCTCACTACCTCTCCCAGTTTATAGTTAACAAAGTTTCTTAAAAGACTCTGCTAACCGGGCGAAACCTTAATATATTAATTTTCAAAACACGCTTACTATAGACCGGGTGAATAGCGCCGCTTTCATTTAATGCAAAATTGTCGGCAACGCTATTTCACCACATTTGCTCCTAAACTTAATAAATTTACATATTAATGTTGGAGTGTTTTCTATACGGTCTGGCCACATTCTTGTTTTTCAACATATCCAGGGCCAGGCAGATATTTCTTCTGGTCTCGTGGGGCATGATTACGTCATCTATATAACCACGCTCGGCAGCACTGTACGGGTTCTGGTAGAGATTCTTGTATTCTTCAATCCTTTTAGCCGCAGTTTCTGCAGGATTTTCTGAATTTCTGATTTCCTTCGCAAAAATAACGCTGGCAGCTGTTTCAGCACCTACGATAGTAACCGTTGCTTGCGGCCAACCAAAAACGATATCTGCGCCGGTATCCTTGCAACACATACCCAGGTATGCTCCAGCAAACGATTTACCTAAAATCACGGTTACTTTCGGTACTGTCGCATCAATATAGGCAAACAGCATCTTGGCACCATGTCTTAGTATCCCTTTATAGTCCTCGTCAGGTCCAATCATATAGGCCGGGGTATCATGGATGTTTACCAGAGGAATATTAAACAAATCGCAGAATCTTACAAACCTTGATACCTTATCCGCAGCATCGCAGTCAATTACTCCGCCCATCCAGTTCGGCTGGCTAGCCACGATGCCCGTACTCATGCCGTTAAAGCGGCCAAAGCCAACAATAACGTTTTTCGCAAATTCGCTATGGATTTCAAAGAAATAGCCATTATCGACAAGATTTGTAATAACCTGATGCATATCATAGGGCATATTTCTATTTTCCGGCATTACGCTGTCCAATTCCGGCACCATTCTCATTGGATCGTCTGTGCATTCAATACTGGCTGCTGTCTCCTTGTTGTTTTGCGGCAGGAATGCAAGCAACTCCTTAACCTTATCAATGCAGTCTTTATCATCTTCCACAACAACATGGGTGCATCCGGATTTAACGGCATGCGCCTGCCACCCGCAAAGCGTCGGCAAATCAATTTCAATACCCAACTGAGTTTTAACAAAAGCCGGACCGGCAATCCCCATAAATCCAGTATCCCGGCACTGGAACACGAAATCCTGCATTACCGGGTGGTAAGCCTGTCCACCCAGGCAGGGTCCCATCAAGGTAGCAATCTGCGGGATAATACCAGAAGCCAGGTTCTGGGAACGGAATAGCCAAGCATAAGCTTCCAGCGTATCGATACCTTCCTGCAGTCTGGCGCCACCAGAGTCATTCATGCCAATAAAGGGAATCCCCATATCCTTGGCCATATCAATAGCAGTAGCAAATTTCTTGCCATGGTTTTCACCGAATGTACCAGCCATGGTCGTATAATCCTCGGCGCCAACCATAACCATCCGGCCATTTACCTTGCCGTAGCCGCAAATAACACCTTCTGCCGGAATTTCCTTGTCAGCCATACCAAAATTATTGGTCCTGTGCTTGATAAACATCCCTATTTCCTGGAAAGTACCAGGGTCAAACAAGTATTCTACTCTTTCCCGAGCTGTCAACTTACCTTCTTTGTGAAATTTCTCAACAGCCTTATCTCCGCCCATTTTTTTAATCTTTTCTCTTTTTTGGGCAAGTTCATCATATAAACCTTCATGCATTTGAAAACCCTCCTAATATTTAATGAATCATATCACTAACCATTTGGAACTTGCCGATTGGCTGTCCAAATTGTTGTCGTTCATTAGCATAATCCAAGATGCAAATATCATACCAGATAATTTTACTCTACTAACCGTGCAACAGACTGTTTTTTTTGAGGGAGTATTGCAATAAACATTGATGCAATATTGCATCAATGAACACAAATAACCCCCCGGCCATAGCTTAAAGCCGTAACCCTAAGATATCAAGTGCAACAACGCATCACCAATGCAATATTGCATCACGGCCGGGGAGTGGAATTACTATTACTTAGAAGTCTGGAGTCAGCACAATCCGCTTCATTAATTTACCACTATGTGCTTCTTCATAGGCTTTTAAGATTGTACTCATCGGACGAACGTCAACAAATGGTTCAATCTTAATTTTGCCTTCCAAAACCATATTTAAAACTTCCGGATAATATTTTGGCAGGCAGCCCCATGAGCCAATGATCTCAGCATCAAAAGCCATCAAGCGTGAAAGCATATAATCGGTCTTAGCCACACCATAACCAATTACCATCATCTTGCTAAGGAATGTAATTAAGCTCAACCCGATTTCCTGACCAGCTTTTGTACCGGTACATTCGAAAATCTTCAACCCATAATTAGGCAACTTCTTTTCTTTCGAATAAGCCCTAATTTCTTTAGAAATGGCCTTAGCATCTTTATCTAATGTACTAATCGTATAGGTGGCGCCGTAATCCAATGCACGTGCTAATTTTTCTTTATTTCTAGCAATAGCTATAACTTCTTTAGCACCTAATGCCGCAGCAATTTGAGTCATGTACACACCAATACCGCCGGTAGCACCAGTAACTACTACAACATCGCCCTCTTTGATTTCAGCCCTCATTGCTGCCTGGTAAGGTGAAGTAATCGCATCGGCAACAACGGATAATTTCTCCAAAGGCATGCCCTTCCGGTCTTCTATAACGCAAAGATCTACAGAGGGTACAGGAATATAATCAGAAAAACCGCCATATATCCCAAGGCTATTGCCGGGCATAGCCTGCTTCAGGCAACGATTCCCCCGCCCTGATGCGCAGATCGGGCAATCATTACAGGGCATTACGGCCGGAACAATAACCTCTTTCCCAACAAGATTTTCATCACCAGCTACAACAATACCGGCGATTTCATGACCCAAGGTCAATGGCGGCTTGTTAACTGTGGGAACACCATCATAAAAGTAACCAACGTCGGTGTGACAAACACCGCAACCAACGACTTGAACCAGCGCTTCTCCAGCTTTAAGCTCCGGCACATCAATAGTTGTCTTTTCCAGCTTTCCAGGTTCAACCATTTGCCAGGTGTTAATTTTGGTCGGTACAGCCATTCCATTATTACCCCCTTCGAACTGATTAATTATTTTGCATCTATCAGCAAAACAATCTACTTCCCCTGCCAGACCGGTTTTCTCTTCTCCATAAACGATGCCAGGCCTTCTTTTGCATCTTCAGTAATCATCAATTCTTTTAAATAAATACGATCAATTTCTTTGATTCCTTCTACAAAGCCTTTATTAAGGCTCGAGAGTGCTGCTTTTTTGGTCATGGCGAGTACAACAGGACTCTTATCGAGGAATTTCTTTAAGTAATCCTTAACCCCTTCAGCAAAGTTCTCTGCCGGTAAAACTACGTTTGCAATACCGATCTGTTCAGCTTTAGAGGCGCCAATTACTTCTCCACTCAAGAGTAATTCCATCGCTCTAGGCCACGATATTAATTTCGGCATCATATAACAAGCGATCGGCGGGAAAACGCCAACTGCAATTTCAGGTTGGCCAAACTTAGCCCGTTCCGACGCAACTACAATATCACAGAAAATCGGCAATTCACAGCCACCACCAAGTGCAGCACCATTAACAGCACAAACTATCGGTTTTTCTGTCTCAGACATAGCCATAAATAAACGGTCGAAAACATCGATCATGGACTCAACCTTGTCCGCTGTATGATCAGCAACATCAACACCCGCTGAAAAGGCTTTTCCTCCTGCATCCAGTAGAACCAACTGTCCTGCTTCTTGCTGCGCCCACTTAAAGGCCTGTATCAATTCCTCCATCATGGCGATAGTTAATACGTTCAATGGAGGCCGGTCAAGGGTAATACTAATTATCCCACCCTCATTTTTTACCTTAATTGATTCGTAGCTCAATAATTTGCCTCCTTCCTTCTACAAACAAAGGGGTGACTACACCCCTTTGTTTTTTCTTAAAATGTTAGCTTCTATATTATAATACCAAAAACAACCTATTACTCTACACGCTTCGGTAAGGCAGCATCCACCATATCCTGATCAAACGGTCTGCCCTGAGCTTGTAGTCGACGGTATTCGATAAAGTCACAAACATCCACGCCGCCTGTAAGCTTCTTGTTGCTGAAGGCATTAAAGCCAAGATAAGCTTCGCCGTTCATGTTGGCAGCCAACCAGTGTCTGTTAGGCAACTTGGACATATCCCAGAAATATTTCTTTTTCTGACGGATGCCGTCAATGGAAAACATTAAGCATAGTGGCATAAGGTTAGTTAAAGTCCACACCAGTTTATTAACTTCAGCATCAAGCAACGAGAAGTCACTCTCACATTCTTTAATAAGTGCCCTTGCTTCCTTAGCCGCGTCACCGGCTTTCATCTCGCCATACACAACAGCACCGTCTTCGACGTATTTATCAGTAATGACCTGTGGGTTTCTGATAAACTTGCCGTCTTTCTTAAGAACCGGTACGGCTTTGGTAATCATGCCATTGTTTTCCATCTTATAAGCGCTCCACATTTCACAGGAAATACAGTTCCACATTCCTTTTTCAGCACCCAGGTACCACATGATGTAGTCAGTGGAACCGCCGGCCGGCGCTGAGCCGTGACGGGGTCCAGCTTGTCCGTAAATTGCCAAGTCGGAAGAAATAGTAATGTCAGTAGCCATGCCGATTTCCTGACCGCCGGCCACACGCATCCCGTTTGACCGGCAAATAACCGGCTTCTTGCACATATAAATAGCATCCACCATGGCATTGAACAGATCCATATAGAGAGCATATTCATTCGGCTTCATGCTGTAATAGTGAGCGTATTCTATAGTATTGCCACCGGTGCAGAACGCTTTGTCGCCAACCGCTGTAAAGATTACCGCTACTACTTCGCGGTCCATCGAAGCACGGTGCATGCCGGCAATGACACCTTTAACCATTTCTGTGGTGTACGAGTTATACTGTTTCGGGTTATTAAGAATGAGCCAAGCTGTATACAGGCCCTCAACTACGTTCCCTTTTGGGTCCGTAATGGGTCGCTTTTCATAAACTACACACGGGGCCTGATCCATTGTCCCAAAATGCTCATCGCCATAAAGATCGTGATTCTTAAGGCCTTCCTCACGGGGCCACTTATAAATATCCATATTCATCCTCCTATAATTGTTATCACATTACTAAATTCACAAATAAGCACACGATTAACAACTACTAGTAAATGCTAAGGTGGCAATAATTTGTTTTACACACCACCCCCTTATTATGTGAGGATATCCTTCCACCAGCTTCATCACATTAAACACATCATGCCTCTATTGAAGGGTAACTATCCGTCTAAGCCGGTAGAAATTCATAAGTAACCTGCCCATCAGGCAACTTAACAATCTCCACTTTTACTGACATACCCACACTCAAGGTATCAACAGGCACTTCCTTATTCATGCGTCCTAATACTTTAAGACCATCAAGCTCCACCACAACAATTGTATAAGGAGCATCCGCCTCAAAACCGGTAGGCGCATACATCGTATGCGTAAAAGTCACAATTTTACCGTTACCCTTAAATGCTATCCACTCCATGTCATTACCCAGGCAATTAGCACAATCAGCACGTGGAGGGAAATAAGCCTGGGAACAGGTCCGGCACTTGGTATATGCTAATTCGCCCTTGTCCAGGTAGTCAACAAATTCCGCTACCTTGGCCTGAGACGTAAAACTTTTACTTCCGAACCGCTCAAAACCCATTATCCTTACCTCCCAAAAATAATGACGTTACCATAAATACCAACGCCACCAATATTATGAACCAAACCTATCTCAGCGCCCGGCACCTGTATAGCACCAGCCTTGTCACGCAACTGTAGCACTATTGTGCGTACCTGTGAACCACCGGTTGCGCCAATTGGATGCCCTTTCGACAACAGACCACCATCCACATTAACCGGTATTTTACCTTCTTTATATGTCTCCCGATTACGAATAAGCTCCGGCCCCTTGCCAGGTTCGGCAAATCCCAGCGCCTCATAGGCCATCATTTCAGCAATCGTAAAACAGTCATGAACCTCTGCAACATCAATATCCTGAGGACCCACACCGGCCATTTCATAAGCTTCTTGACCGGCTAGCTTAGCGCAATCCAATCCGGAAAACGTACTGCGCCCAGTAACGTTCATCGGTGCGCTCGCTGCACCCATTCCCAAGATATAGACCGGCTCTTTACTTATTTCTTTGGCCTTGTCTGCGCTTGCCAAAATAACGCATGACGCTCCGTCCGCATTCGCGCAACAATCAAACACCTTAAGCGGCGAACAAACCGGACCTGCTTCCATTGCCTGTTCTAGTGTTACCGCTTTACGGTAAACCGCTTTTTCATTAAGTACACCGTAACCTGCCGCCTTAACCCTGATTAGCGCCAGGTCTTCTTCAGTGCTGCCGTACTTACTGAAGTGACCCCGTGCATGCATGGCATAATACGCAGGCATTAAGGTACCAAACGGCGATTCAAACATTATGTCCGCGCCACGACCCATTCGTTCCTGCGAATCCTGTGAAGTAATTTCAGACATCTTCTGGAAACCTAAAACCACTACCACATCATGCAAACCGGATTTAATTAAAGAATAGGCCACTCTGATGCCGGAAGTGCTTGATGAGCAAACATTCTCCACAATAAAAGTTGGCTGCGGGATAAGGCCAAGGTATTCAGCAATCAGACCAGACGGAGTTCTCTGCTTGTCATACTCAGGCGCAGAGCAAACTATAGAAGCTCCTACGTCTTTCACCGTTATCGCTGCATCCTGCATTGCTTCTCTAAACGCTTCAAAAGCCAGCTCTCTAATTGAGCCTGGGTAGCCACGTACAAAGGCGCTCTGGCCAACACCAACTACAGCCACGTCCTTAGGCATAATTTACCCTCCCAATATATAGTTCCATTTCAATCCTATTTTGATTCTATAACTGATTTAGTTTTCTTTCATACTCAAGCTTATTACCACATAACCATCATAAATAAAAAATGATTATGGCATTACCATTCCACCATCGATACATATCAACTGCCCAGTAATATAGCTAGCACCGTCGGAAGCTAGAAACACCACAGCCGGCACAACTTCCTCAGGCTTGCAAAAGCGCCCCATCGGGATGCGCGCAAGATATGTTGGGGCGATCTTAGGATCTGTCATAATCTTCCTGGTCATTTCGGTCTCAGCCATCGGCGCAATGGTGTTTACAGTAACACCATATTTAGCTAATTCTTTGGCACAAGATCTACTCATGGCCAACACGCCACCCTTGGCGGCAGTATAATTAACTTGTCCAATTGTGCCAAGCACACCAGCAGATGATGTGACATTGATTATAGAACCACTTTTTTGCTCCATCATGGGCTTGGACACTTCGGCAATACAGTTAAATGTCCCCTTCAAGTTCACATCAATAACAGCATCCCACTGTTCATCAGTAATTTTCCATAACATGCCTGGCTTACTGATCCCAGCGTTATTAAACAGAATATCAACCTTACCAAGAACCGCGATCGTCCTCTCGACCATCTCTTTCACTTGTGCACGATTTGCCACGTCAACCTGCATAACTTCAACCCGGCGCCCTAATCCTCTACACACCTTAACGACTTCATCATCTTCACTGATACGGCGGCTAATCAGCATCAAATCTGCTCCTGCTTCCGCCAAACCGGCTGCTATCGATTCACCGATACCCATTCTGGCCCCGGTCACAATCGCTACTTTTCCTGTTAACGCACCTTGTATAATAACCCTCGCCTCCCCTCTGAACTCCAAAATAGATGCAATTAACTGAATATTACATAGTCCAATCCAGATATGACCCTATATAGCTACACAAAAAACCACTATATTATTTTACTTTTTCTACAATATATAGCAGTTCCTTATGTAAAATATTGTACTTTTAGAACAAAAAACTTATTTGTGTTAAGTTGCACTAAGTATAAGAGACATATACAGAATTTATAAACCTAACAATACAAGTTTCTCATTGTTTTCACACTAATAATTCAGTTAATTACAGATATACTATATCACCATTTTACTGGCAACGCAACATATTTAATCACAGCTACATTGCCACCATTTGTCAATCGGGTATTTAAGTTTTCACGACACCCAGCCACTGTCCCACCAACAACAAACCGCTAGAACCGGCATATTGATTAACTTATTTACTTTGCCCAAAGATTCGGAAAAGACAAATAATAGGGAAGGGGCTATTTCAAAAATTATCCGGCAACAAGGTAGAATATAGAGCCTTAGTCTACCGCCCGGCAAACTTCCGGCGATACCTCCTTTAAGGCCTGATGGCAACGTGGTGGCAACGCCAGGTAAAATCCTGTCGCTTCTTCCAAAGATTTACGCATTTTTGCCGAGATGTCTGATACGACCTTGGCCGGCGCGCCCAGCACCAGCTTACCCGGTGGTATATCCATTTTTGCGGTAATAACGGCACCCGCTCCAACACAACACCCGTCTCCGATACTTGCAAAATCCATAATGATCGCATCCATGCCAACTAGGACGTGTTCTCCCAGCTTGGGTGTATGTAATATCGCCCCGTGCCCGATGTGGCTTCTTGGACCAAGCCGGGCTGTTTCCCCTGGAAGCACATGGATGACACAGTTTTCCTGAATATTGGATCCTGGACCAACAACAATAGCGCCCCAGTCACCCCTGATCCTTGCGCCTGCCCCAATATAACAGCCTTCACCGATAGTGACATCACCAATAATCGTCACTTCCGGGTGAATATAACAGTTTTCGTAAACTTTTGGTCTTTTCCCCTCGAATTCATAAAATGCCATAACTATGAACTCCTTCGCAAATAGAAATTGAATTAAAAATTTTACCTGCTTATCAACAACCTGGTGCGTTCAGCAACTTCTTCAGGAGTCATTGCTCCCCGGGCTATCCCGCTCAG
>JAQVOX010000042.1 GCA_028702435.1 Desulfotomaculaceae bacterium
TATGGATCCAGTGGTTATGGCTAAGAAAAAAATTGAGCGAAACGTGGCGATATTGGAAAATGAACTGACCAAACAAGATTTCAGTCCCTGGATTGATTATTATCTTGCCAATGAATATTACCGCTTACAACAGTATGAAAAAGCGTTTGAGCTTGTTAATCGCTCCATCATGCGTTTCTTATTGGATAAAAGAATGCCCCCCTCACTACTTTATAACTTGAAGTACGCCATACTACTTACCCTGGGGAGTTTTGACGGCGCCTGGCCTGGTATTGACCGGGCTATCGCTCTCTACCCCGACTATGTGGATCTGCACTTTTACAAGGGCATAATCCTGTATTCGAAAGAGATGTACCGGGAAGCAATTCAATCTTTTGAAAACTGTATTGAAATAGGAGAGGGTAACCTGCAATATTTAACCTTAAGGGGTCTGGGTAGTTTTCAAGCCTGGTATTACAAAGGATGCTGCTTTGAACAACTAGGTCAACTTGATGCGGCGGCGGCAGCGTATAAAAAGTCCGCAAGTATGTCACCAACATATTCTAGGTCCATGGATGCCCTGAGCAGACTGCGTCTGAAAACAAGCCATAATTATAGATGACTGTTTTCGCTGGCACTCAAGTGAGGTAAAAATGTATAATAAAGCTAAGCTAAAAAAGATTTGATTATTAAACAAAAAAATAAGTTAATTGTTTAAAGGAGATGTCAGCATGGAAATGAATGAAATTGCCCGCCAGGTGAAGGAAGCCTCTATTCAGTTGGCTGCAACTGGAACAGGATTGAAAAACAATGCCCTTGCACAAATTTCGAAGTCGTTACTTGACCGCCAGAGCGAAATCATTAAAGCTAACAAGGTGGATTTAATCAGGAGTGAAAAGGAAAATCTGTCCGAACCTCTTTTGAAAAGGCTAAAGTTTGATGAGGCAAAGATAGCGGATGTAGTGGACGGAATTAACAGTTTGATTAATCTGGAAGATCCGGTAGGCAAGACGTTACTTGCTACCGAATTGGACAAGGGTTTGGAATTATACAAAATCACTTCTCCCATTGGGGCCATTGGGGTTATTTTCGAATCCAGGCCGGATGCCCTGGTCCAAATTTCCACCCTGTGTCTGAAAAGTGGTAACGGTGTGCTGCTGAAGGGCGGTTCGGAGGCAAAGGAAACCAATCGAATATTAGCAGACATAATTGTCAAAGCAACAGTAGAATCAGGGATTTCCGCGAACTGGATCAAGCTTCTGGAGACCAGGTCTGAAGTCGATACTATGCTCAAGATGGATGAGTATATTGATCTGATTATCCCCCGGGGCTCAAATGAATTTGTCAAGTATATCATGGATAATTCCAGAATTCCGGTTATGGGACATGCGGACGGTATATGTCACTGTTATGTTGACAAAGCTGCCGACCTGAAAATGGCAGTAAGAATTGTGATGGATGCTAAAACCCAGTATGTAGCTGTATGCAATGCCGCAGAAACTTTGCTGGTGCATGAAACTGTGGCAGCAGAGTTTTTACCCCAATTAAAAGAAGTCCTGGAGCAAAAGCAAGTGACAATAACCGGTTGCGCCAGAACACTGGAATTCATTCCCGTAGCTCCAGCCACTGAAGAAGATTGGAAGACAGAATATTTGGATTACAAGCTGTCTGTTAAAGTTGTTAGCTCCCTTAATGAAGCGATTAACCATATCAATAAATACGGATCCGGCCACACCGACACGATCATTACCACTGGCAGCGATAGGGCGAGCCGGTTTATGGACCTGGTCGATTCGGGAAATGTATTCTGGAATTGTTCTACCCGCTTTAGCGACGGCTTTCGTTACGGTTTTGGCGCAGAAGTGGGGATCAGTACCAGTAAAATTCATGCTAGAGGTCCGGTTGGCCTGGATGGATTGGTTATCTACAAATATAAATTAATTGGAAATGGGCATATTGTTGCTGAATATGCTAACAAGGACAAAACATTTAAACATAATAATATAGAAAAGAAATTTCCTTTATAAAATTTATGTTTTATCTGCACTTTAAAAGGTCAAAATAGTAAATAGAGTATTGTAAAAATAGTCGGTACAAGTTATAATAAGTTAAAGTCAATCAAGGTCAAAGCGGGCAGCCACAGGGATGGTGACAAGAATGTCCAATATTTCAGACTTGATTGAGCAGTACCTGAAGAAGCTCCTAAAGGATAGTCTCGAGGATTATATTGAGATCCAGCGCAGCAAAGTGGCCAGCTACTTTAACTGTGTTCCCTCACAGATTAATTATGTCTTGACTACCCGATTTTCAACCGGTCATGGATATATAGTAGAAAGTAGAAGGGGTGGGGGCGGATTTATCAGAATCATTAAGTTGCCGCTGGACCGCCGGGTAAACCTGGTCCTTGATATTTGTGACCTGATTGGTGAGTCAATATCACGGGTCGATGCCATGGGCTTAATTAATCGGCTGCGAGAAGAAGAAGTAATCACTCAGAGGGAAAAGCGGCTGATGTGCGCTGTGATAGACAGTAAGTTACGGTACTTGGAAATGCCTGTGCATAATCAGTTGAGAGCGCTACTTTTAAAAGCAATGGTGACAGCAGTATTGAAAGAATAAAAATGCGGTGATGACAACAGGTCTGATCGTGAGGGGTTAATGTAAGGGGGAAGAATGATTATGATGTGCAAACGTTGCGGTCAGCGTCCGGCGACGATGCATATGACAGAGATAAGTAACGGAAAAAAGAGTGAAACTCACCTGTGTGAGGCATGTGCCAGAGAGATCCAAGCGCAGGGATTCGGTTTTTCTTTTTCCCCGCAGTTACAGCTGCACGATTTTCTTGCCGGTCTTTTAAATCATGAATTAGGCGGTAATAAACATGACCATGACGAGTTAACGGGCAAGAGATGTGAAAAGTGTGGGGTTTTCGAGGGGCAAATTGTTAAACATGGGCTATTGGGTTGTGGCGATTGCTACCCCTATTTTGAAGATCGATTGCTTCCGCTTCTACGCCGGATTCACGGTCGGACCCGGCATACTGGAAAAGTGCCGGAACGTACCGGAGGGCGCGCTCGCCTGATTAAGGAAGTAAATAATTTAAAGAGCGTGCTTAAAGAAGCAGTTAGCCGTGAAGATTTTGAACAGGCGGCCCAAGTTCGCGATCAGATTCGTCAAATAGAAAAAAGTCTAGAAGATGGGGGGGGAGCTTAATGCCTCTCAAGAAAACAATTAACGATTCCCACAGCCGCTGGATGGACGCGGATGGACCGGCGGCGGATATCGCGATTAGCAGCCGGATCCGGGTAGCCAGAAACCTGGCGGGCATTCCTTTCCCTCATCTATTAGATCAAAAGAAGGCAGAGGATGTTATTCATGCAGTAAGACTGGCAGTAATTGATAAAGATGTTTCAAGTAAGGTCGGGAACATTGAACTTAGCTTATTAAGCGAAATGTCACCGGTGGAAAGACAGATCCTAGTCGATAAGCATTTAATTAGCCCAGAATTGCTTAGTAACTTCGAGCGCAAAGCGGTTGTTTTGAGAGATGATGAAGTGATTAGCATTATGATTAATGAAGAGGATCATTTGCGCATTCAGTGCCTGATACCTGGATTGCAGCTTCAAGAAGCATGGGATTTGATTAACCAGGTTGATGACAGTTTAGAGAGAACATTGGACTATGCCTTTTCCGAGAAGCTAGGTTACTTAACGGCTTGTCCTACAAATGTGGGTACCGGGATGCGGGCGTCGGTGATGCTGCATTTGCCGGCTCTGAAATTGATTAAGCAACTGGGCGGGGTGCTTAACGCGATCAGCAAAGTGGGTCTGACCGTGCGGGGGCTTTTTGGTGAGGGTACGGAAGCGCTTGGCGATTTGTTCCAGATATCCAATCAAGTTACCCTGGGACAATCCGAGGAGGAGATCATTAACAATATTGTAGCTGTAGTAAGTCAAATCATTACCCAGGAACAGGCTGCACGCAATGCCCTATATAAGAACCGACGAGAAGTTATCGAGGATTTGGTTTATCGTGCCTATGGCACCCTCAAATATGCTCATATTCTTTCTTATGAGGAAGCCATGCGCTTATTTTCCGAACTCAGACTTGGTATAGAAATGGGGCTTGTTTCCGGTGTACATGCCAGACTATTGAATGAATTGACGGTAAGGATCCGCCCTGCTTTTTTAACCAAACTGTCCGGTAACGAAATGTTGGCCCATAACCGTGATGTCTTTAGGGCGGAACTCATCCGAAAAGAATTTAGTAAATTACAATGAAAGCTCTATTGATTTAGATATTGGAGGTGTAGTTATGTTCGCTAGATTCACCGAGCGGGCTCGGAGGGCATTATATTATGCCCAGGAGGAAGCCAAAAGTACAGGCTACCCGTATGTTGGAACGGAACATCTACTCCTTGGCCTAATTCGGGAAGGACAGGGAGTGGCTGCCAGAGTGCTGGCCGCTCTAGGCCTAGATGCTGATAAAGTGCGGGCGGCAGTAGCGCAAATCGTGGAAGCCGGCCAGCGGCCGGTTAAAGACGAGCCGACGCTGACCCCGCGGACCAAGCGGGTAATGGAAATCTCTGTCGATGAAGCGAGGCTCATGGGTCATAATTATATTGGCACTGAACATTTACTTCTGGCCCTGGTGCGGGAAGGTGAAGGGGTAGCGGCCCATATCTTAAATGCTTATGGCGCTGATAACCAGAAAATCCGCGCTATGGTTGCCGAATTGCTTGGCGGTCAGGCCGGCTCTGACGGACAGGTTGCCGGACAGCCCAAAGATGGCGGTAGCAAAACCCAAACCCTGGATAAGTACGGGCGTGACTTGACCGTAATGGCCGTGGAGGATAAACTTGACCCGGTTGTCGGCCGGGAAAAGGAGATCGAGAGAGTCATCCAAATATTAAGCCGGCGGACAAAAAATAACCCAGTTTTAATCGGGGAGCCGGGTGTGGGTAAGACTGCTGTGGCAGAGGGGTTGGCCCAGCGGATTACCGCCGGGAATATCCCGGATGTCCTGGATAAAAAGCGGGTGGTGACCTTGGATATGGGTTCGCTGGTTGCCGGTACCAAATACCGTGGCGAGTTTGAGGAGCGTTTAAAAAAAATTATCGAGGAAATTCGTGCAGCCGGTAATATCATCCTGTTTATCGATGAGTTGCATACGATGGTAGGCGCAGGCGCTGCCGAGGGGGCAATAGATGCAGCTAATATACTTAAACCGGCGCTGGCTAGGGGCGAGTTGCAATGTATCGGTGCCACCACGATTGATGAATACCGTAAATATATTGAAAAAGATGCTGCTCTGGAGCGACGCTTTCAACCCATAACCGTTTCAGAGCCCACAGTTGATGAAACTATTCAAATTTTACGCGGTCTTAGGGATAAATACGAGGCGCACCACCGCGTCAGAATTACAGATGCTGCCCTGGAGGCAGCAGCCAAGCTCTCCAGTCGGTATATTACCGACCGGTTTTTACCGGATAAAGCGATTGATCTGATCGACGAGGCCGGCTCAAGGGTAAGGCTGCAGGCTTTAACGGCACCACCGGATTTAAAAGAGCTTGAAAAGAAACTGGATGTGCTGCAGAAGGAAAAAGAAGCGGCGGTAAACGGGCAAGAGTTTGAAAAAGCAGCCGAAATGAGGGACCAAGAAAAAAGACTGCGGACTGAGTTGGATAGTCTTAGAGAGTCTTGGAAGCAGCGTAAAGGCGGGGCCAAACTAGTGGTGGACGAAGAAGCCATCGCTCAGATTGCAGCCAGCTGGACTGGTATTCCTATCAAAAAAATAGCCGAAGAAGAATCAGAAAAACTGTTGAAAATGGAAGAAATATTACATCAGCGGGTGATTGGGCAGGAAGAGGCCATCCAGGCTGTTTCCCGTGCGGTGCGGCGTGCTCGGGCCGGCCTGAAAGACCCGAAACGCCCGATTGGTTCCTTTATCTTCCTCGGTCCTACCGGAGTAGGTAAAACTGAACTGGCCAGGGCCCTGGCAGAGGCTCTGTTTGGTAACGAAGATGCCACCGTACGTATTGATATGTCCGAATATATGGAAAAATTTGCTGTGTCCCGCCTGGTTGGGGCCCCTCCTGGATATGTAGGTTACGATGAAGGTGGCCAGCTGACTGAAGCAGTGCGGCGCCGGCCCTATTCGGTAGTCCTCCTGGACGAGATTGAAAAAGCGCACCCGGACGTTTTTAACATACTGTTGCAAGTTCTCGAAGATGGCCGTTTGACTGACGCTAAGGGGCGGACGGTGGATTTTCGCAACACGGTAATTATCATGACTTCAAACGTGGGCGTACAAATGATCAAGCGTGAGTCTGTGCTCGGGTTCCGTACCGGTGATCGGCGGGAAGCTAATTACGAAAATATGAAGGGCAAGGTAACCGAAGAGCTAAGGCGTACTTTCCGCCCCGAGTTTCTTAACCGGATTGATGAGATTATTGTTTTCCACACTCTTGATGCCGGGCACATTAGAGAAATTGTCAACCTAATGATTAAAGAAGTAGCTGGCAGGATGAAAGAAAACGAAGTTGAAATCGAGGTGACTGAATCGGTCAAAGACGTGCTGGCCAAAGAGGGCTTTGATGAGGACTTCGGGGCTAGGCCGCTGCGCCGGGCCATTCAGCGCCTGGTGGAAGACCGGCTTTCAGAAGAAATACTAAAAGGAACCTTCCAGCGGGGCGACCGGGTATTACTGGATAAAGGTGCTGGTGACGAGGTTATTATAAAAAAAGCTTGATAGTGGCTTGTCATTGATAACGGCCTGCGCCCTTTTTAATGCAACTGAACCTGTTGCTTTAAAAAGGGCGCAGGCCATTATTTCCGTTTGCACACATACATGTTAATTCTGAATTAATACACTTCAGGTTCTACCTAAGCTGATTAGGAAGTTTTTAATTATGTTTCACCTTCAACAAGCGCCAGCCATTTTTCCATATGGTCCTGCAGGGTCAACTGGGTTTGCTCCAGTTGGTCCTGGCGTTCCTGGTAGACTTGATAATCCTGATATACTTCCGGTTGGTAAAGTTCACTTTCCAGGTTTGAGACAGTTTCTTCAAGTTTGGCAATTGATTGTTCTAGCTCTACAACCTGGCGC
This sequence comes from Desulfotomaculaceae bacterium, assembly GCA_028702435.1. Classification (GTDB taxonomy): domain Bacteria; phylum Bacillota; class Desulfotomaculia; order Desulfotomaculales; family Pelotomaculaceae; genus MVQL01. Next base: position 7,087 of record JAQVOX010000042.1, read on the forward strand.
AGGTACTTGCGTTTTTGACGCTCCTCTTCTTTCCTTTTTAAATATTGTTTTTTTTCGGGACTCCCATCAGTTTTTACCATTCTTAATGTCCTAGATTTTTCTAATTCTTGCTGTCTAGTTTTTTTATTATAATAATAGTCGTAGTTACCGTTGTAGGTGGTTATCCCGTATGGAGATAACTGAAGCACTCTGGTGGCGATTTTATTAATGAAGTAACGGTCGTGGGAGACGAAAAAGATGGTGCCGGGATAGTTGACTAAAGCATCTTCCAAGGCTTCTTTACCTAGCAGGTCAAGATGGTTAGTAGGCTCATCCATAAGCAGTAAGTTTGCTTTTTGGAGTATCAGTGCCGCTAGGGCTAGACGTGATTTCTCCCCGCCGCTCAGGTCAGCCACGCTTTTATTAACGTCATCACTGCTGAATAATAAGCCGCCCAAAGTTTTGCGGATATCTAACTCGTTGAGCAAGGGATAACGGTCCCACAGCTCTTGTAGCACGCTTTTATCATAGTTTAGCCCCCGGTGTTCCTGTTCATAGTAACCAATTTGAACCAGGCTGCCAATCCGCACATTCCCTTCCACAGGGGGGAGTAACCCAGCAATAGTTTTCAATAACGTGGACTTGCCGATTCCGTTAGGTCCAATCAATACTACCCGCTCACCCCTATTGATCTCAAAGTCCATTCCCTGGGCTAAGACCAGACCGGGATAGCCTATGGCAAGGTGGCTAGCCTGACACGCTTCTTGGCCGCTAGGGCGTGTGACTTCAAAAGAAACGTTAACACGGCGCTCTTTGACCGGCCTGGTTAACCGTTCCATTTTTTCAAGCGTCTTCAAACGGCTCTGTGCGCGCCTGGTTGTATCCTTGGCTGCAATATTGCGGCGTATAAATTCCTCTGTGTGTAAGATATATTCCTGCTGTTTTTTATAGGCTTTGAGCTGTTGCTCAGCCATTTCACTCTTCTGCCGAACAAAGCTGGTGTAATTCCCATTGAAGCGGGTTAATCCGGCGCTATCAAGTTCGTAAATTACTTTGACCAGGGCATCCAGGAAATAGCGATCATGAGAAACGATCAATGCCGCTCCACGGTATGCCTGCAGGTATTGTTCCAACCAGGTCAGGTTATCCATATCCAGGTAGTTGGTAGGCTCATCAAGAACTAGTAAGTCGGGTGCAGCAAGCAGACAGCGGGCTAGAGCCAGCCGGGTTTTTTGCCCGCCGCTTAAAGTGTTCACCGGGGTATTAAAATTCGTGTTCCCGAATTTAAGCCCGTTCAGTACACCACGAATATTAGCTTCGTATTCAAAACCGCCCTTGTTTTCGAAAATGGTAGATAGGCTGTCATAATCCATAAGTAACTGCTGGTAGGCATTTCCGCCAGCGGTCAGGGACGGGTCACCCATGCGTTTTTCCATTTGCCGGAGTTGTTTTTCAATATCTATTAGATGGGAAAATACTGACAGCATCTCATTCCAGATAGTCTGTTCCGACTCCAGGCCGTCGTCCTGAGCCAGATAGGAAATGGATAAATCTTTGGCTCTGATTAGTTCCCCTTCGTCAGGTGCCAAGGACCCAGTGATTATTTTGACAAGAGTTGACTTACCCGACCCATTAACTCCAACTATACCTGCTCGCTCCCCTTCCTGCAGGGTAAAATTAACGCCGGCTAGCACTTGGCGAGCGCCAAAAGATTTAGATATATGTGCTGCCTGCAATAGGATCAATGGCTTCACCTCTTTCATTTATAAAGTTTACAATAGCGGGCAAGGGTTTACAAGTGTGTTGAAAGTGTCATCAGCTCTAGCTTTTTTAAAAAAGGTGAGAAGCATAGCTTTGCTTTAAGGCATAGCTATGCTTCTTTTGATAATAATTATATTTTATATTTAATGGCGCCACAGCATATGATGAGACTTTAGCTACTTAAAGGGAGGTGTCATCTTTACGCTTTATGCTGCTGCCTCCGGTAGGGGTAGCAATATTATCCGGGGCTTCCTTTTCTAGAGAAGCGATCTTTTCATTCAATCGATCTCCAGACTGGTCTTCCTTTTGACTAATTTCATCAACCGGTAGGTTTTCAGCCGGGGTTTCCAGGGGGAAGGCAGACTCATCCATGTTTTCGCTGGGGTTTGACCTGGTTTTTTTATCTCCCTTTACTTTTTTATTAATACTATTACCCAGTTCTTTCGTTTTCTTGAAGGTATTATCCCAGATCTGCCCAGTAGATTCTTTAATGCTTTTCACTTTTTCTTGCAGGCCGCCCTCCTGTTTAAAAATGTTATCGATACCTTCATCGGTAACGATGGTTACTTCTTTCCCAAAGGTACGTATATATGAGGTATCCAGGAAAGCCCGTCCTTTAATGACGCTGTCGATCAGGTTGCCGGAAAACTCCAGCCCGGCAATGCCGCCTGTGGTCAAGTCAATATAGTATTCGTCTACATAGCCCAGCACTGTTCCATTTTCAGCCACAATCTTGGAGCCGGTGATGCTAATCTTATCTTTTAACAGCTTTACGATTTCTGATAGTGTACCTCCTTTTTCAACACAAGAACTTTTTTCAATGGTTATAGCGTCGCTGCCTACGCTGTGAACTTTGTTGTAAGTGATGAAACGCTGCTCTTTGAACCAGCCTTTTTGCTCAATGATTAACGCGGCCAATTTTTTGCCGGCGGGATCTATAATCAGTCCTTTTACAGTACCGATTTGCTGGCCTTCCTCAAGGCTAATTACAGCTAAGGAGAGCAGTTGCTTGCTTTTCTTCATTCGATGCCACCCCATTTCCCCCAATGATCTTATTAAATTTATATTCGTAAAACAGAATGATTATGACAAAAACAGGGAATAATGGGGTAGTAGCTACAAAGATTTAAAATGCCCTTTCATCCAATATACAACCGGGTTACAATAGGTGAAGATTGGACGCTGGGGGTGTAGAGGTGAAATTAATCGTCGGCCTGGGTAATCCGGGCAGGGAGTATTCGCAAACCAGGCATAATATCGGCTTTATGGTAATTGACCGCCTGGCTTTAGCTTTAAACGTAAGAGTAGAAAAAAAAATGCTCAAGTCCCTCGTTGGCCAGGGTCAGATAAATGGGGAAAAAGTGATCTTCGTAAAGCCCCAGACCTATATGAATTTAAGTGGCGAGGCGGTAGGCGCGCTACTGAACTGGTTTCGGTTAACTGCCTCCGACTTGCTGGTTGTTTATGATGACCTTGACTTACCGCCCGGGAAACTAAGAATTAGATCCGGCGGCGGCTCAGGTGGACATAAAGGAGTGCAATCGATCATTCAAATGATCGGTACAGAGAGCTTTGCCAGAATGAGGGTTGGGATTGGCCGGCCAGTGGTACCAGGATTTGAAACGACCGATTATGTACTTGGAAATATTAGCGGGTCTGAAGTGCAAGTCTATGATGAGGTACTAAATCTGGCGCCGGAAGCTGTCTTTTGCCTAGTGCGGGAAGGGATTGAACGGGCAATGAATCTCTACAATGGAAGGTGATTATGTCGCTTCATTACTACGGAGACTCAAAGCTCGTGCTGTTGTCAACGGCTATTGCCTTATTAGCAGCGGCGTTGGCCTGGCAATTAAACCGTTTGTTGAAAAATTTACCGGACAGGTATCTTTTTTTCCTGGCCCCGTTTCAGGAGGAGGCAGTAAAGACTTTTCCTGCCATATACATGGGGGTATCAATATTCTTTATCCATGTGCTATTTGGTGCTGTAGAAGCGGTATGGGAAATATTCTCCTGCTGCCGCAACGGTTTTTTCGCCGGACTGGCCGCATTGGCAAGCCATTCAGCCTTCGGATTTATTACCGCCTCAACCTATGCGCTTTATGATGCGTCGCTACCAGCTATCTTTGCCGGATACCTGGCTCATATCTCCTGGAATTACGTGGTTATGCTATTAGCTACCCGCAGAAGAAAGAATTAATAAAAAGGAGCCAGCTTGACGGTTATTATGCCTCAGGATATAATAACCATGAATAGAGCTTAGAATGACTGTTATTGATACTGTATATAATGGGTCAGCTTTATTTTTGCCGCAATTAAACAGTAAATATGTTATGTCTTAGATTTTGTCTAATGGTTTAGAGCTTTAGTTATGGATGTGCTAAAGCTCTTTTTGTGGTGGGATTTTGGGAGGGTATTTTATGCGCGGTATTTTAAAACCCTTACAGCAATCTGTTGAATTTAAAAGCCTGGCACAGGGGATTAATAAGAAACTAAGGCAGCAAATGATTTTTGGACTTTCCGGTTCTCAACGCAGTTTTCTTTTGGCCTGCCTAGCTACCGAAGTTGCCCCGCGGCCCCTATTGGTGATTACCCCTGGGGAGCGCGAGACAATTCTCCTTGCAGATGAACTGGCCGGGTTGCTACCGGGTGTTATTGTCAGACAATTTCCAGTTTGGCAACTGTTACCAAATTATGTACTTGCCCATAGTAAAGAAATAGTAGCCCAGCGCTTGCAAGTGCTGGAAAGTTTGGCCAAGGGGGAGCATGCTCTGGTTATAGCTCCAGTGGAAGCCTTGCTGAGACGTTTGGCTCCGCTCGGTGAGTTCTTGGCGCCGGTTCAGCGGTTGGCGATAGGAGAACGAGTAGACTTGGAGCAACTGTTACATAGTTTGATGGTATTAGGATTTGAGCGGGTTAACCTAGTAGAGGAGCGGGGACAGTTTACCATACGAGGTGGCATCCTGGACATTTTCCCTATGACCGCTCACCGGCCGTACCGTATAGAATTTTTTGATGATGAAGTGGATTCGATCCGCCGCTTCAACGCCATGACCCAGCGCTCCGAAGATAAGGTAGAAGAATTGGTGGTCTTCCCAGCCAGAGAATTGGTCATTACCAGCGAGTTGGTCTGGCAGAGTGGCCGTCAGGAACTGGAGCGTGAATACAATGCCCAGAAGCAAAAACTAGGTCATGTCGGTGACACTGGGGCGGGTGGGCTGGTCGGGGAAGCCCTGACGGGGATGGGCAGTTACTTTAATGGGATCGAGCAATACCTGCCTTATTTTTACGGTGAGACAATCACTCTCTTGGATTACCTACCAGATGACACCATGATTTTTGTCGATGACCCGTCGCGGGTTAAAGAGGTGGTTCATTCTATTCATCGTGAGCGCACTGAAACCAATAATGAATTACTAACAAATGGACGCCTGCTCCCTTCGCAGTTTTTTAGTTACGCTGATTGGGATCACCTGCAGAAAGCCCTCTCAACCCGCCCGGCAATATTCAGCTCGCTGTTGCCACAACAGTTTAAGCAAATTTCAGCTCAGAATATAATTAGCTTTTCTATTAAGCCGCTGCCAAGTTTTTTAGGTATTATAAAAATGCTAGCAGGGGAAATCAAGCAGTAGCGTAAGATGGGTTACGCCATTGTTCTACTGGTATCTGGACACCAGCGGCAACAGCAGCTTCTTTCCGATTTAATAGATTGCAAAATTGACGCGTTTTATACCGGCTCACTAGAAGGGCACGTGCGGGCCGGCAATGTAGCAATTGCTGCCGGTAACCTGGAAGGTGGCTTCGAGTTTCCTTTCTGCCGGTTGGTAGTGCTAACTGAGTTCGATATTTACGGTCAGCGTAAAAAGCTTCGCAGGGAACGGAAGCGGTATGAGCGGCTGACACCCTTTGTCGATATGAAAGTGGGTGACCATATTGTCCATGTTAATTACGGGATTGGCCGCTACCTGGGCGTTGTGCCGCTGACCATTGGGGGTATCCAAAAAGAATACCTGCTGGTGAAGTACGCCGGGGAAGATAAGTTGTATGTTCCGGTAGATCAGGTGGGACTGATCCAAAAGTATCTAGGCAGCGAAGGGGAGTCGCCACGCCTGTCCCGCTTAGGAGGTGGTGAATGGACACGGGTAAAGAGCAGGGTCAAGGAAGCAGTCAGAGAGATGGCCCAGGATCTCTTAGCGCTTTATGCAGCCAGGGAAACCGTGCAGGGCTACGCTTTCGGGCCGGATACAGTATGGCAGAAAGAATTTGAAGAGGCGTTTCCATATGAGGAAACGCCCGACCAGACCCGCGCTGTAGAAGATATTAAGGCGGATATGGAGCGCAGCCGACCGATGGACCGACTGCTCTGCGGTGATGTAGGCTATGGTAAAACAGAAGTAGCGATGCGGGCAGCCTTTAAAGCGGTGATGGAGGGTAAGCAAGTGGCCATACTGGTTCCAACCACTATCCTGGCTCAGCAGCATTATAATACTTTTCAGCAGAGGTTAGCCCGGTACCCGGTAAATGTTGATGTACTTAGCCGCTTTCGGACTGCGCGGGAACAGCGTCAAGTGAAGCTGGGATTGGAGCTGGGCAGTATCGATATTGTAATCGGTACGCACCGGCTGGTTCAGGAAGATGTGCGATTTAAAGACCTGGGCCTGCTGGTGATTGATGAGGAACAGCGTTTCGGGGTAGCCCATAAAGAACGATTGAAATATATAAGTAAAAATGTGGATGTGCTCACCTTGTCTGCTACTCCCATTCCACGCACCCTGCATATGTCTCTGGTAGGATTAAGGGATACCAGTATCCTGGAAACACCGCCAAAAGATCGTTACCCAATTCAGACTTATGTTATGGATGAAGATCCTGTTTTATTCAGAGAGGCTATCCGTAGGGAGTTAGGCCGGGGCGGGCAGGTGTTTTTCGTTTATAATCGGGTACTGGATATGGAGCGGACGGCAATGTGGCTGCAAGAGCTGGTTCCCGAGGCCAGCATCGCTATAGCTCATGGACAGATGAAAGAAGACGATTTGGAACAAGTTATGCTGGATTTTCTAAATGGCAAGTTCGGTGTACTGGTTTGTACAACAATTATTGAAAACGGACTGGATATATCTAACGTTAACACCCTCCTGGTCAAGGAAGCCAATATGATGGGTTTGTCGCAGCTTTACCAGCTCAAGGGGCGAGTAGGCCGTTCCAATCGGTTGGCCTATGCCTACTTTACTTTCCGCAAAGACAGAGTTTTAGGTGAAGCTGCTGAGAAGCGTTTAGCGGCCATCAGGGAGTTTACCGAATTGGGATCCGGCTTTAAAATAGCTATGCGTGATCTGGAAATTAGAGGCGCCGGCAATATTCTTGGAGCAGAGCAGCACGGGCATATTACAGCGGTAGGATTTGACTTGTACTGCCGCCTCCTGGAAGAGGCAGTCCGCGAGGCCAAGGGCGAAGAATTGTCGCAGTTCAATGATACCACCATTGAACTGCCTATAGAAGCATATATCCCTGATGATTATATCTCCGACACCAACCAGAAAGTTGAGCTTTACAAACGTATTGCTGGATTGGCTGCCTCCTCTGCTTTGCCTGATCTGGAGGAAGAACTGGTGGACCGTTTTGGAGATCTTCACGAAGCAGTTCAAAACCTGCTGGCAGTGGCAAAAGTCAAGTTGATGGCAGGAAGCCTAAAAGTAAAAAAAATTAGCCTGTTGTCAGGGCAGTTGCGTTTGCTGTTCGGTCTCGAGCACACTCTGAC
>JAQVOX010000043.1 GCA_028702435.1 Desulfotomaculaceae bacterium
TTCTGTCACCACGCAGGGCACACCGCAGGCCATTGCCTCACCGACCACGTTAGGAAACCCCTCACCAAAAGAAGAGGAGGAAGTAGCCAGCTCCAAAGCATTGTAAACAGCAGCCATATCCTCCCGTGCCCCTGCCCAGATAAGATACTTATTTAAATCCAGAGCCTTACCCAGCGCGTGAAGTTCCTGCCGTAAATCAGCAGGGCCGTCTCCCACGCAGACAAAGCGCACATCCTTCCGCTTCTGCATCAGTAAGGCCGCCGCCTCAAGAAAGGTTGGGTGATCCTTCATCGGGTCCAACCGCCCGACCAGACCAATCAGCTTTTCGTCACTGGACACACCCCACTCTGCACGCACCAGTTTCCCGGACTCCGGATCGGGCCGAAAGCGCTCCGTATCAATACCGTTGGGGATAACCACCGTTTTTTCTTGCGGGAATCCCCGGGAGATGGCATAATGACTACCAGCCTGGGAATTCACAATGATCCGGTCGGCAAAGCGGGAAAGCCTGCACTCCACCGGGTGAGTCAGGCGCAGATACCGGTTGTAGCGCGTAAAATCCAGATTTGAAACGCGTACTCCCCAGATCATACGGATGTCCGGAAATAATGGCTTGAGCAGCACCGTGAGGATATTGGCTGTAACCAGGTAACCATGCAAAATATCCGGCCTCTCCCGGCGTAAAAATCGTACCAGTCGCCCCAGGAAACCGAGGATATCCCAGCGCCCGCGCTTTTCAAGATTAATTACAGAAACCCCGGCTTTTTCCAGGTCCTGCTGCAGGGGGCCGCCTGAGTAAAAGGTAAGCACCGCGACAGAATGCCCATGCCGGTGAAGTTCCCGGGCCAGGGCGACAAGCTGGCGTTCCGCACCCCCGTAGTCAAGGGAGCGGATTAGGAAAGTAATTTTCATGCATTCACCATCTTTAACTACTGATTTCAGGCAATCTTATTTGCCATAACCTTAAAGCCGCAGTTTTCCAACCCAATCCCAGTTCCCCTTACTCCACTCCACAGTTCGCTTGATCCCCTCTGCCAGGCCTGTCAGCGGTTGCCAGTCTAGAATTGCCAGTGCCTTCCTGATATCTGCCCGGGTTGCCGTCATATCGGCCTTTGGGAAATCTCTATATTGAATTTTAGCCTTTCTGCCCGTATGTTTTTCAATCAGTTGGATCATTTCAGAAAGTAAATGTGGGTTGCTGTTCCCAAGATTAATGATCTCATACCCAACCGGTTTTAGCCCCATAATCGTTCCCCTGGCAATATCATCGATATAGGTAAAATCTCTGCTCTGCTTGCCGTCCCCGAAGACTTCCAGCGGGGTTCCGTCCATGATCCTCCAGATGAACCTGAAATAGCTCATGTCCGGTCTTCCTGCCGGGCCGTAAACCGTAAAATAGCGAAATATCGTCACGTCAAGACCGTACAGATAATGGTAGGTATAGGCCATGGCTTCGGCTGACTTTTTGGAAGCAGCATATGGCGAAATAGGTGTGTTCACGGGTAAATTCTCATGAAAAGGTAATTCCTGACCGGCATATAGGGATGAGGTTGAAGCCAGGACAAATTTGGGCACATCATATCTCCGGCATAACTCCAATAAGTTCAGGTTACCCCCGGCATTGGTCGAGAAATAAATAAAGGGGTTGGCGAGACTGGCACGCACCCCGGCACGGGCGCCTTCGTTGATTACCGCATCCGGCCGGTACAATTGAAACAAGATATTCAACGCGTCAAAATTCTCGAGATCAACTTGATAGAATCTGAAACCGTTGAGTTTCATCAGATTGTTAAGACGCCACATTTTAATCTTTACATCATAATAGTCGTTGAGATGATCTACGCCAATGACTTCATAGCCTTTTTCCAGAAGCATTTGCGAAACTTTGCTTCCAATAAAACCTGCCGCGCCCGTAATCAGGACTGTTTTTATTTTGATCATGCGGAAGCCACCTCTTAATAAGGGTGATTTTATTTGTTAATCTTACTACGGGCCAAAAGGTTAAGAACAAAAAAAGGCTCCACCAAATACCTGCGCCAAAGGCGCCTTGGTTCACTAACCAACCGGTACAACCACTCCAGCCCCAGTTGACCCATCCAACGTGGCGGTGTGGGCGCCGCTCCAGACATATAGTCCATTGTCGCTCCTACCGCAATCACAACATTGGCATGAAGCTCAGGCAAATTATTAAGAATCCAGCACTCTTGCCTGGGCATGCCCATACCCACCATGAGAATCCTGGGCTGATATGATTCTATACGTTGCAGAACTTGATGATTTTCTTCATTTTCGGGGGAAGCGTCAAAATATCCGTGCTGGGTCTCCAGTTGAAGTCCTTGTATCTCATTTTTTAGGATCTCTGCACCCCTGGCGGCCACGCCGGGCTCTGAGCCCAGAAAGAATACCCTCCAGCCCTGCCGGGCTGCTTGCTGCATCAAGGGACGAACCCAGTCTACAGAGGTAAACCGGTTTCTGCGCTCCAGGGGGTGACCCCAAAGCCGTCCTAAAAATACGATCGGCATCCCATCTATATAAATAAATTTAGCTCGAGCGTAAAATTCACGCATTTCGGCATTATGGTGAAAGATATATAAGCTGTGCAGGTTATGATGGGCAATAATATACTGCTCATTCCTCGTAATCGCTTCTTCAATCAGGTAAAAAAGGTCATCCATGGTTAGAGCGTGTATATTTATTCCTAAAAACGAATATACTTCAGGCTCCATAACGGATGCCCTTCCCAAGAATTTCTTCAGTTTGTGAAATCATATCGCGAATGCGGGCAACCCAGCTGTGGTTTTTGACAATCTCCCGCCGGGCCAACTCTCCTATTTCAACAAGGTGGGGCCGGGACTGGTAAGCTTCACGCAGGGCCCGCTTTAAATCCTGCACATCACCAGGATTATAAAGAAAGCCCGTCTGCTTGCCTTCTACCAACCTACAGGCATCCTCATAGGCCGAAGCCAGGACAGGCTTACCCATAGCCATATATTCATATAGTTTTAAAGGGGAGTGGTACATTGAACCGATCTTTAGGGGTAGATGCCCGGAATAGCCCAAATCAAAACCGGCAATGTAAGAGGGCACCTCATCCAGGGAAATCCGGCCGGTAAAACGTACACATTCACTTAAACCCAAATCATCTGCCAGGCACTCCCACTCGTGCTGGGCCGGGCCGTCACCAACCACAACTACATTAACTGAGAGTCCCTCCTTTTTAAGTTCGCTTACAGCTTTGAAAAGAATATCCAGGCCTTGCCAGGCAATCAGGAAGCCCACATACCCTACGGTGAAGTCCTCAAAGATCCGGTACGGAGGATACAGACTCGCATCAAAAAAAGTAGTATCTACACCGCAGGGTGCTACAACTACCTTTTTCGCATCAATTTCACACTCTCGGATCACGAACTCCTTCAGCGCCTGGCTTACACACACCAGCACATCACATTGCCTGTAAGCCTCCACCTCCAACCGGCGGGCAAGACCGGTGAGCAGCAGGCTTTTACGCTCTTCCTTGGCCTCGTGATAGAAAGGGCCGCTTGTCTCTAAAATCCAGGGCACACCCTGGCGCTGAAAAATCCAGCCCAGTGATTGTAATGTGGCAAACCGTTCGTACACCCAATCCACCTGTCCACCTAATTCACGCCGGCAGCGCCGTGCATTAATCACTCCCAACCCAGTACGGGCCAGGTCCGTCATCAGCGTCATGACCGGGTTAGCGGTCATAAGCTTATCCGTGCCCTTGCCGGCAATGACGGGAGGCAAGCGATCCCCCAATACAAATGGTTTTACTTCCCAACCAAGCGCCTTAAAACCCCCAATGACCCCGAGGGCCTGGGTGCGGGGACCTCCGGCTTCAGCATCCGGGCGGGTAGATACCCGGGGCGCGCCGCATAAATAGCCGAGTTTTTTCATGCTTTTTCTCCTTTGCCTTCCCCATGCTTAGTTCGAAGCTGGAGGGAGATAACCACATACAAAATCCAATAAATAGAGTTTTGAATCAGTATCGAGCTATCTGTAATGCCATACATGATCATGCCGGCCAAAAGTAACAAAAGAAACATTCCGGCAAAACCGTTCTTCCTACGTGCTATCATAGCCAGAGCTTTAAATAAGTTACTAAAAAGAGATACTGCAAATATTGCCAAACCCACCAGGCCGAGCTGCAGCCACATATCCAGGTAGAAGTTATGAGCGTCCGGGGGATTCCATCCAATTACGCTCCAGATATAACCGGAAGGACCGGTCCAGTTCAGCCAAAAGGCACTATAACCGTAGCCCAACCACGGCCGCTGTTGGATCATATCCCAAACCAACTGCCAGAGCTGTGTTCGTCCGGACAGAGTTGGATCTAATCCATTATGATGAAAAGGAATTGTCGCTGCCAAATTCAGGTTATTGGCTAACATGGTACCTGAACTCCCGGCTACAAGTACAATCAAGAGTACAGGTAGAATATTTCGCCTGCGCCCTGAGCGGTAAAGATAAATCAAAAACACAAACAGTAGTATAAAAAAGACTGCCAGGGCTGTTTTTGATGTGGATAAAAACATGATTCCAGCTGAAATACCCAAAAAACACAACCCTACGATTCGCTCTTTGTGATTTTTGTGATTATTGAGAGAATACATTAACCATGCTAAAGCAGCTAAAGCCATTAAGCGCCCTAGAACATTTTTATTAACATAAATACCTCGCATGGCGCCAAAGTGGGGGAAATTATGATGAAGGCCGAGGGATGGCAGTAGCAATGTAAATCCGAGGCTCAAGACAGCGCTCAACCCTAGCGTCCATATCAGCAGCTTCAGCAGTTCTTGTCTTGAATAACAGGAGGCCAGATAAATACCGAAAAACGTAGTACCTAAGAGTGCTACACTGCGTCGCAGGGTTATTCCAGGAACCTCGGACCAGAGAACGGAGACCAGAGCCAATCCCACCAGGAGCCAAAGCAGCTTATCTTTAAAAGCTAAAGACACAACCTGTCGAAAGCGAACAAACAATAGGAAAAAAGTTACCAAGTAAATACCGGACCATAATCCTTGCATGATTATGTCCCCCTGGACAGGGTTAAAAGCTACTCCGCTGCCTTCACGCCACAGGGGAAAGAATGCTCCTGTGGAAAGAAGCAGCCCGGCTACCGCAAATGCTTTCTCCCACCAAAAGATTGATTCCCGTTTAACTTCAGTTGCAACAGTAACACTCTGCATAAAACCACCTGTCGCTTATGCCCCAAAACGATTAAAATCGTTTTATAATTAATTTTGCTAACTGACAAATCCGACTCACATATCTTAACGAAGGATAAGACATGACCAGTAATGCTATTTTCCATAACGAAGGTTTCTGTTCTAATGCATAACTAGTCATTAAATATGGCAAGTGGCGATCTAATGAAATGGAAGTATTAAATCCCATTATTGATAACGTTTCTTTTAATTGGTTATGCTGAAAAGTAAATTGTTTCGCTATTCTCCGGATGCTATCATTATCTTTAGAGATAAGACTACTCCAGTGGTTCCGACCATGTTTTCGATACAGGGTAAGCGGCTTTGGCATACCTACGATCATGCCTAAAAACGGGGCTAAATCTCCTACGTATGCATCTGCGCAAAGTTGGAAACCATCTACCGGCATGGGTAGCACCTGTTCCAAATATTGACGGGAAAAGCACAGTGCGCTGGTGGGCGGCCTTGGCCACCAACCACCAGACTGTTCCACTCTCTCCCTAATCAAACCAACCCACAAATCGAAAGGCCATGACCGGTATATTTGGACACCTTGAGAATCCACTACCTTTATTCGATGATAATAAAGCACTGCATCTGGATGTTGCTGTCGGGCCTTGACTATTTCCTTGACTTTGTCAGGCAGAAAGACATCATCTGAGTCAAGGAAACAAATTATATCCCCCCGGCAAACCGCAAAACCCGCATTAAACGCCGACGCCTGGCCGCCGTTCGATTTTAACACCGGAACAATCCGGTTGCCATACGAAGCAATTATGTCGCGGGAGTGATCGGTGGAACCGTCGTCAACTACAATAACTTCCACACCGGGGTATGTTTGGTTTAACGCGCTGTCAATTGCTTCGCCTAAAAAGCGACCGTAATTGTAATTGTTTATTACTACGCTAACCAAGGGTCCGTCCATCAACAACCAAAACCTTCCGGATGGCTATTGTGCCAGCGCCAAGCTGTCTCCATGATCGTCGCCAGGTCGGTAAAACGCGGGCGCCAGCCCAGTTCTCTTTTTGCTTTTTCAGAAGAAGCCACCAGTACGGCCGGATCTCCCGGCCGCGGCGCGGTATATTCAACCGGTACCGGCCTGCCGGTCACTATTTTTGCCACACCAAGTACATCCTTGACGGAGTAGCCGTTTCCGTTGCCCAGGTTGTAAATATTGGCGGGAGAACCGGCTGCCAAAGCATCAAGCGCCAAAACGTGTGCCGCAGCCAGGTCGCTGACGTGAACGTAATCACGGATACAGCTGCCATCCGGAGTCGGGTAGTCGACTCCAAAAACCATCAGGGGCTTTTGGAGCCCCATTGCCGCCCTAAGCACCAGCGGTATCAAATGTGTTTCCGGTGCATGATCCTCACCGATGTCACCGGCCGGATCAGCACCGGCAGCGTTGAAATAACGCAAGATGGTGTAATTAAGGCCGTAAGCCTCTCCGTACCAGCGTATTGCCCCTTCCAGGGCAAGCTTTGTGGCGCCGTAGGGGTTTTTGGGCACAGCTATATACTCTTCCGGAATAAGTGCTGTCTCTAGTTCACCGTAAACCGCTGCAGTAGAGGAAAAGATCAGGTGGGGCACTCCGGCCTCGATCATGGCATCCAGCAGCGAGATCCCGCCCAGCACGTTATTCCGGTAGTAATCCATAGGCTTTTCCATTGATTCGCCCACCATGCTCGAAGCCGCGAAATGGATCACTGCTTTGATGTCGTGTGCTCGGAAAATGGAGCGCAATAGCTCCCTATCCGAGATGTCCCCCACTACCAGCTTAGCATTGGTAACGGCCGCCTTGTGCCCCTTAGAGAGGTTATCCAGGACCACTACCCCGTAGCCTTTATTGACTAACTCTCGCACTGTATGGCTTCCTATATATCCAGCCCCTCCTGTCACCAGGACAGGGTGGTGCTTTACCATTGAATTTTGAAACTTTTTTTTCATCTATCAACACCTGCGTTTTATTAAAACATTGACCGGCCCGGCTCCATATTACATTATTAGTTCATGGGCAAAACTATCAATCGTTGCCGCTAAACCCAGCTCTAAAGAAACAGCGGGCTCCCATCCCAGCAACACCCGGGCCTTATTTATATCGGGGCACCGTTTGGCGGGGTCGTCCGGCGGCAGGGGCTTATAGACAACATTTAGTTCTATTCCGCACAGGCGGGCAATGATTTTGGCAAATTCCAATATCGTATATTCTTCCGGGTTGCCAATATTAATCACTTCCCCTCTGGTGTTCCCACTAAGCATGGCTCGCAGGAGACCCTCGACTTCATCGGCTACATAGACAAAGCTGCGTGTCTGGGCGCCGTCTCCGTACACCGTTAGGGATTCGCCCCGGAGAGCCTGGCAAATAAAATTTGGCACCACGCGGCCGTCATTGATTTGCATGCGAGGGCCGTAGGTATTAAAGATCCGTATAATCCTGGTATCGAGACAATAGCGGCGGCAATACTCACAAGTGAGCGCCTCGGCGAAACGCTTGCTTTCATCGTAGCAAGCCCGCTCGCCTAAGGAGTTGACATTTCCCCAGTAAGTTTCCGGCTGTGGGTGTACCTGGGGGTCACCGTAGGCTTCCGAAGTGCTGGCAAGCAAAAATTTGGCACTATGCTTTAGTGCAATATCCAGCATATTCTTCGTTCCAATACTATTGGCCAGCATGGTTTCAATGCTGAGACGCCGGTAGTCAACCGGACTGGCCGGGCTGGCCAGATGCCAGACAAAATCGTATTTTAGATCCGGAATCTTAAAGGATTCAACTATATCTGTTTGGATATAATTAAAATTGTTTTTAAAGGACAAGGCATTATCTAAGTTTTCCAGGCTGCCGGTGCAAAGGTTATCGAGGCCAATCACCCGGTGCCCTTCTAAAAGCAATCGATCTACCAGGTGGCTTCCTAAAAAGCCACCTGCACCTGTTACCAGTGAAACCGGAGCGTTTATCTGACAGGATTTGTGTTTTACTTCAGGCAAAAGTATCTCCCCCACCCTTATTCCCAGGCTTAGTTATCGTATTGAAACTTACTTTTCCGATTGCCTCTATGACAGCCAATCCCGCTATACCAAAATCCTATTTTCTCTATTTCCTCGGCCTGTAGCATGTTTCTACCGTCAATAATCACCGGTGTCCTCATCAATTTTTTCATTCTAAGAAAGTCTAACTGAACAAACTCCGGCCATTCGGTCATTAATACAAGCGCGTCCGCCTCACTTGCAGCAACATAAGGAGTTTCAGCAAAGCTCAACACATCACCCAGGTTTTTTAACTCACCTCTGGCGTTATCCATCGCCTTCGGATCGTAACAGGTAACCAAGCTCCCCTTCCTGACCAATTCGCGAACCAGTTTAATTCCCGGTGACTCCCTAATATCGTCGGTGTTGCATTTAAAGGCCAGTCCCAATAAGGCTATTCTCTTGTTTTTGCATACCCACAGAGCGTCTTCTATTTTTTTTACGATGGCGCCAATTCTATCTTCATTAATTCGGTCCACTTCTTTTAAGAGAGTGTTATTTACTCCCAGCGCACCGGCCATGGCTGCAAAAGCCTTAACGTCTTTAGGAAAACAGCTGCCGCCGTAGCCGATGCCGGCGTTTAAAAACTCTCTGCCGATGCGCCTGTCATAGCCCAGGCCGTCCACGACCAAGTTTATGTTAGCGCCTACTTTTTCGCAAATATCGGCAACCAGATTTGAAAATGATATTTTTGTGGCCAAAAATGCATTGCTGGCGTGTTTGATTAATTCCGCTGTAGCTATGTCGGTAATCAATACCGGACAATCGAAGTCCCGGTACAATTCCTTTAACATTGTCCGGGCCATGCTGGTATCAACACCCAGGACAATCCGGTCCGGACATGAAAAATCGGCAATAGCCGAACCCTCCCTCAAAAATTCCGGATTGCTCGCAACATCAAAAACGGTGTCCTCCCCACCGGCCAGCTTGATCGTTTGCTTAATCCTTTCCGCAGTGCCTGCAGGTACAGTGCTTTTTTCAACAATAAGTTTGTAACTCTTGAGGTTTATAGCTATGCTACGGGCAACCTCTTCAACCTGAGATAGATCAGGCCGGCCGTTTTCACCAGGGGGAGTACCAACACAGATGAAAATTATTTCTGATTGTTCAATGGATCGGTTAATGTCATTGGTAAATGAAAGCTTACCTTTTTCAAGCCCTTCCCTGAGCAGTTCATCTAGACCGTGCTCATAAAATGTAGGACTACCTTCGGACAAGAGCTTAAGTTTATTTATGTCTTTATCCACACCAATGACACTATTGCCAAGTTTAGCAAAACATAATGCTGTTACTAAGCCGACATATCCCATACCAACCACGCATAATCTAGCCACTTTGTGCTTCCTCCTTATAAAAAAAAGGCTTAAAAATTAATAAGCGCCTTTTTGCCGTAAAACAATACTAATGGTCCTGAATAATAAATAAATATCCAACAATAAAGATCTTTTTTGAACATAAACTGCATCCAGCCAAATTCTATGATGAAAATCCAGCTCATTTCTGCCGGAAACCTGCCAGAGTCCAGTTATACCAGGGCGTACTGACAGGCCTAACTTAAAGATTTTATCGTCTTCACGACCCACCAACTCATAAAGAGGCCTGGGCCTGGGCCCTACCAGGCTCATTTCACCCCGGATCACGTTGATCATTTGCGGCAGTTCATCCAGGCTGGTTTTTCGTAAGAAACTGCCAAAACGGGTAATACGCTGATCATTTTTCAGTTTAAAATTATATTCCCATTCTTTTTTTAAGTCCGGATCATTTTCCAATGACCGCTTCAACGCTTTTTCAGCATCCTGTACCATCGTCCTGAATTTATAACAGTGAAAAACCTTTCCGTTTTTGCCCAGCCTTTTCTGGATAAAGAGGATTGGACCTTTAGAATCCAGTTTTAGCCAAACAGCAAACATTAATAAAAACGGTAGACAGATGGTAAATAGTATTAAGCCGAAGGTTAAATCAAAAAAATGCTTGATAAAAATATCACACTTGCCCAGAAGATTATTATTAACCATAGGCTCAGGCAATTTGGATGAAGAAGACATATCTGCAACCCCGCAAGTATAAAATTGCCCCAAACATTACCCATCAAATTGAATTAAAAATACGCAATTCCACAAAAATTAATATCCGTTTTCATCATAATGTGTTTAGTAAGATAACATGTTTACCTTTTATCTATTACTAAGTATATTTTGCATATTTTCCAGCTCATAGAGTGTCACCAGGTAAACGGCACTGCCATCGTCCCAATATGATTGAACCGGTCGCATTTCTTGTTTCATTAAATATTCACGAAGCAACTTACGTGATTTTTTATCAATTTTCACAACTACCTTATCATGACTTGAACAACTGCCGGATGCTGCGAGCATTTTTATTTGTTTTGCTCTGGCGTTAAATAGCAGAAGCGAGTCCTGGGTGGCGGATGCAAGCATATATTTGTTTTTGTTCGGTGATTCTTCTTCTGTGGCATATTTGTTATACATTAGTTTAAAAAACCCGGGGTCATCCCTAATTTTTTTCTTTAATTGGTTGGCTGGTGAGTTCTGCTGCAAAGCTGGATTCCGGGCATACTCCGCCACTGGTTCGATTTTGTATGTATAGTTAAGGTTTGCTCCTTTTTTTCGTATACGTGATAGCTGGGTTGCAACTGCTCTTTGTTCAATATTTAGTTTCTCAGCAATTTCCTTGTTTGATAGTCCATGGTCATGCATTTTATATATCTGTTTTTGCTGAGCACTTAATATTTCTAATGGAATCAATACATCATTTTCAAATGTCTTTTTCATAAGCAACTACCTCCAAAGTAACTGTTAGATATGTACATTTACAAATAACTTATGAATTATAAAAAATTTATGTGTCTATTCTTTTATGCGGACGCAAAAGCAATTTTTCCCATTAGATATAGAAACTAACATCTTAATTCGCAAAAAATAACAGGAATATCCCATATGGGCTCCTGTTATTTCATCTCTTCGGCAAGAAATTAACATCTAACTAGGGTTTTTGGCATAAGACAATTACCCTGATTAGAGCTTGTTTGTGGCGAGAAATTCTTTTTTAATCTCTTGGAAATCATTCCAGTCCGGTATCCAATAGCTGACGCCGTGAATATACTGCGGGCTTCCAGGAAAAGTACGAAAACTGATGCCTTCCGGTTGTAATTTTCTTGCCAAAACGGCTAATTTTACTGTATCGTTAAGTGACAGTGAAGTATCAGTATAATTGCGAGCTTGCCAGTACAGCCTGGCCAAATCGAGGGGCGCTCCGTAGTTCCTCACCTTTTCCAGTAAAGCAGTGAAAAATTGATGTTGTCTGTATACCCTGCCGATATCTGCCAGAGGATCTGCCCGGTTGACAACGTAGATATAGGCTTGCTGCCCGTCCATAAGCTGTTTGCCCGGCAAGAAGTGAAAATGAGGACTCCTTATCTCTTTATCTACATTTATTTCAATACCTCCGATAGTATCTACCAACTGGGTAAAAGCTACACAATCCACTTCTATAAACCGGTCTACGTTGATTCCGATAAGATTTTCAACTGTCGCTATGGTAAGCGGCATACCACCATAAGCATGAGCATGGGCAATTTTTTCCAAACCATGGTTTTCTATATCCGCCCGGGTATCCCGGGGAATGGAGAGAAAATAAATTTGGCCGGATGGGTCTACCCTGACCAGGATTATTACATCCGAGCGCCAAGGGCCTGGCCGAGCAGGTTTTCCAGGCATGCTGTATTTATCTACACCGACTATTAGTACGTTAATGGGGGAATCGAAACTAATTAAATCATATTCACTATCCTGGCTTTGACGCTCAGTATTTGGGAATAGAGATCCGGCTCTACCGGCAGCCGGCGACTTTAGATATATAAAAAGACACGTAGAGACTATAAATAACAAAATTAATAACAACAGAAAATTATTAAACAGCTTTTTTTTCAAGCTTATAACTCCTCGCTGTGTTATTCTGCACACATTTCAACGATTATTTATCTATTAACACTTCCCAACCATTAATTTTTCCTTAAATTTTCGTTATTTTTTCTCTACCCCTTTGTACTTTTTTTGTTGCATTGCGCGTG
Organism: Desulfotomaculaceae bacterium; assembly: GCA_028702435.1. GTDB lineage: Bacteria > Bacillota > Desulfotomaculia > Desulfotomaculales > Pelotomaculaceae > MVQL01. Next base: position 12,337 of record JAQVOX010000043.1, read on the forward strand.
TCCAAAATAAGCCTGGCATGATCGGTAATCCACTGATAGTCAAGGCAGGTATGGTCGGTGACAATTAAAACACAATCTGCCCTTGCTAGTTCTTCTTCGGTAAGTTTGATGCATTTCAAATAGCTTCCGCGCTCTTCTGTAAGCCGGAGCCCTGGTACATAAGGATCATGGTAGACAACTTCAGCCTGCTTTTTTTGCAGGTAATTTATAATTTTCAATGCTGGAGTCTCTCTTACATCGTTGATGTCTTTTTTATAAGCAATACCAAGTACAAGGATCCTTGCTCCATTCAAACATTTCTTGTGTCTATTTAGTACAGCAGTTAATTTTTGAACAACATATTCCGACACATTTATGTTTATCTCTCCGGCAAGGTCAATAAAACGGGTGAAAAAATCATACTCTCTAGCCTTCCAGGCCAGGTAAACAGGATCAATAGGTATACAATGCCCACCTACCCCAGGGCCGGGGTAAAAGGTTTGCATACCAAAGGGCTTAGTAGCTGCAGCATCCACAATTTCCCATATATCAAGCCCCATCCGGTCACATAGAATCATAAACTCGTTAACCAGGGCAATATTTACCGACCGGTAGGTGTTTTCAAAAATTTTGGTCATTTCGGCGGTTGCCGGAGAAGATACCGGCACCACCTCCTTTAGACTCTGGCGGTAAAAAGTGCATGCCACTTCCCCACAAAGAGGAGTGACCCCCCCGACTACTTTTGATATATCCTTGGTAGTATAATATTTGTTACCGGGGTCAACCCTCTCCGGGGAAAAAGCTAAAAAGAAGTCACTTCCTACAGAAAGACCGGTAGACTCCAGGATAGGCAGGACCACTTCCTGGGTTGTTCCCGGAAAAGTGGTACTTTCCAGGCAAATTAACTGACCTGCTTTAATCCATCCGGCTATCTGTTTGGTAGCCGATATAATAAAGGAAAGATCGGGCTGATTCATCGATATTAACGGGGTTGGAACACAAATAATGATAATATCCGCTTCCTTAAGCAGCTCAAAACTATGATACGCCCTCAATTTTCCAGTCTTTACAAGGGCTTGCAGGATATCTTCAGGAACGTCACGTATATAACTCTTTCCATTGTTAATCTGTTCAGTCTTTTTTAAATCCTGATCTATTCCCACCACTAAAAATCCAATTTTAGCCTGTTCAACCGCCATCGGCAAACCAACATAACCAAGGCCGATTACCGCAACTTTTGCAGAACGCTGGTAAATCTTCTCTATTACAAGATTTGCTAAATGCTTCTCTTGCTCTTTCATTATTGTCATCCGGAAAGACACCATCCCGAAAGTAATTTAAAGTAAAGCATCCCACCAGCAGCCGTGCCAATTATTAAAACCGGCTTAGTCTTACCTGGAATTACTCTACCTCTTTCAGCTCATTCAATCGGCCAATTACACGCCACTAACTAATTAATAGCATGATATGGTACAATAATTCAAAATGTTACTGCAACCCCTTGCCAGGCCAAATAAAAAAACCGCTCATTTCCCGACAGGGCAACTGAGCGGCAACTAAATTAGAAATTATCACACAAAAATAATTACCCGGTACTGAACAATGAGATGAGAACCACTGATTTATCAAGGCGGGCTGCCGACAAGTCTTTTATCCTCATGCTTAATATTGATAATTAAAGCAAAGGCAATGGTGCCATAAGCCACAAAACTGCGGAAGTATTCACCTAGGGCGGCATTGTGGAACAGGTTCTGGCCGGCCTGGGGTGAAACAATGAACAGGGTGTGGAACAAAAAAACCCCGATCAGCGCGTGCCGTATTTTGGCGCTTTTGATGCTTGCGCCACCAGCCAGGAGGGCGGCGCAAGAAATAACATCCGCGTTCATATGCGCCGTATAAACATCAAACATACCAATATTCTGCAGGAACACCAACTGCCCCAGAGCAGCCAGCACGGTGGACAGAATGAG
>JAQVOX010000154.1 GCA_028702435.1 Desulfotomaculaceae bacterium
TAGTTAGAGAACAATTAAGGGGAGCCGTACAGCTAAATTGAAAATGATCGTTTGTAGTGACATAATTAAAATGACAAAGTGAGACGTATCAAGGGTTTGAGACCTGTTTAGCGGGAAGTTGGGTTAGGAACGGAACCGAAAACCTTAAATCCGCAGTTGTATCTGAATACCGGATCTGATTTCAGTCGTCTAACTAGGGCTGCGGTACTGGGAATATGTTCTGTCCTAGCTGCGATGACTGCTCTAAGTTTACTGGCAGTATCATATCCATCTGGGCCGCCCTGGGAACTAATAGGTATTTTATTGAAAACCGGGTCTAAATCGAGGGTGATAAAAATTTGTTCAAGTCTGGTTTGTGGTTGCATTTTTAATGCGTCTTCAAAGGAAAATAGGCATTGTTGTCGAATATACAAGATAGCTTCATCCTCCATTTTGTTGAATTTGCGGGATTGTTCACCTTATAAATTCGACAAAAGTAGGGGTGAAGCCTTTATTTCGGCTCATCAAAACGCCATTATTGCAGGGTTTTTCAGTATGAAATTCTCTCAATTAAGAAGAATGAGGATTTAATAGTCAAATTCCATAAATTCAGTATTGTAGTCTGGATAATTTGGTTGATTCCGATGGTTACCGGTGCAATATTTGGTACGACCGGATAACAACTGCCTAATTCCGGCACGGGTTCCTTGTCAGGCGGGAAGTGTTGGATATCCATTCTATTCAGGCAGGATTATTCATGGATATAATCGAATATAAGTTTGCGAGGTGATTATCTTGCCGGAAACAACCAATTCAACTCTGCTGGAAATAATATTAAACTCTTCTTTTGAGGCTATACTGGCGATAAACAATGCCGGCATAGTCACTGTATTTAACCCTGCCGCCGAAAGAATTACCGGTCTTAAAGCTGCTGACGTCCTGGGAAAACCGGTGACACAGACCATCCCCAGCTCCTGCTTGCTCAGAGTGTTAAAGACAGGGCTATCAGAACTCCATCAAATGCTACAGTTTGGAGATATTACTGTCATCAGTGATCGTTTTCCCGTTATTATAAATAAAGAAATTGTTGGCGCTGTGGCAATTCTTCGTGATGTTACTAAAATAAAGAAGCTAAATCAGGAAATTGTTGATTTAAAAGAAAAAAGGGCCTGGCTGGAAGCGATCCTTTATGCTACAAATGATGCCATCACGGTAGTCGACGAAAAAGGTAACGGCATGTTGATTAATCCCGCCTACATGAAAATTACCGGCCTCACCGAGGCTGACGTTATTGATAAACCGGCATCGGTGGCGGTAACCGGAGGCGAAAGCATGCACTTAAAAGTGCTCCAGACCAGACAACCGGTACGTGGGGTCAGGCTGAAAATGGGCCCGATGAAAAAAGAAGTAGTAGTGAATGTAGCCCCGGTTATAATGGAAGGAAAATTACGGGGAAGCGTCGGGGTAATCCAGGATATTTCTGAAATCATGCAGCTATCTGAGGAGTTGGCCAACGCCAGGAAACTAATCAGACACCTGCAGGCCAAATATACCTTTGACGACATCATCGGCAGCAGCGAGCAGATAAAGGCTGCCATAGCTCAGGCCAAACACGCCTCGGACACACCGGCCACGGTGCTGTTAAGAGGAGAAAGCGGCACGGGAAAAGAGCTGTTTGCCCATGCCATTCACAACGTCAGCAACCGAAGCAGACGGCCTTTTGTCCGGGTCAACTGCATGGCTATCGTCCAATCCTTACTGGAGAGTGAACTCTTCGGATATGAAGAAGGGGCTTTCACAGGGGCAGGTAGGGGCGGCAAAAAAGGTTACTTCGAGGAAGCAGACGGCGGCACCATCTTTCTGGACGAAATAGGCGACATGGATCTCGCCCTACAAGCGAAACTCCTTAGAGTACTGCAGGAAAAAGAAATAATCCGGGTCGGCGGCACCAATCCCATAGCAATAAATGTGCGGGTAATTGCCGCCACCAATGCTAATTTGGAGCAAAGAATCAGAGAAGGCACATTTCGTGAAGACTTGTACTACCGGCTGAACGTGGTCCCGGTATTTATCCCGCCGCTTAGAGGCCGCAAAAACGATATACCTATTTTGGCAGCCTATCTATGTGAAAAAACTGCCCAGGAGTATAAACGAAAAGTACCCGAATTATCTCCGGCGGTAATTGATATGTTTATGACCTATGACTGGCCGGGCAACATCAGAGAGCTGGAAAATGTCGTTGGACGGTCGATTATTAACCTGAACAGCAATGAGGAGATAATCTTACCGAAACACATACCGTCCTTGCCCGGTACTGCAAAACCCCAGTGGCCGGCTGACAGCAATAAGCTCAGGGAGCCGGAAGTGGAGCCCCCTCCCAATCAAACGCTCAGCAAGCTCCTGGACAGCACAGAAAAGGGTATTTTGCAAAAAACACTGCAGAGGACTAAAGGCAACAAAACTGAAGCGGCCAAACAACTGGGCATTGCCGTAAGGAGCTTATACTATAAATTGGAAAAGCATGGGTTACAATAAGACTGCCTGCATATTATTGCAGGCAGTCTTATTCATGGCTGCAATTTATTGCATTATTTTTATCCCGCAAAGCCTTCAGTATCAGCCTCTTTCCTTTATAGACTACTTGGCACATAAATTGCATTTATAAGTACAAATGGAACCGGGAGGAGGGTCAAAAATGTTTAAGTTCCTGGAGCTGCGTAACCTTGACACTGTCTATTTTAACAATGTAATTAAATATTGCCAGGAAGTTTTTCATTACTCCATCAGAGAGACCAGCGCTTTAGTCGGTAAGTTACAGTTAAGAGATAATGAACAGGTCAAAGCGCACGTGCTCTATGCCGATTGCTTAGGAGAATTGGTCGGCTTTGTGATCTTTTATTACCTCCCGAAAAACAAAGTTGGCTTTGTTGAGACCTTATATATTCTTGAGCATTATCAGGACCAGGAAATTGGCCGCCAATTGTACTGGCGCATGATGGATTTTCTGAAAGAGCGTTATCCGCAATGCGAAGGCCATGTTCTGGAAATATGTCAGGACAAAGAAAATTATTCAAGAAGAAAAAATTTCTTTTTGAAGCAGGGCTGCATCCCGCTCGCCCTTGACTTCTTTTCCCTTGATCCGGCAGTGAGCAAATCAGGCATCCGCATTCTCTATCAGCCGTACCGGTTGAACCAGGTATTCTCGCTGAAGACAATGCAAGGGATATTCCGCGAAATGGCTATTAATCTGGTGCATACAATCTCCGTGCCGGTTCACTTCTGGGACAGGGCCAGAAAACGTTCAGGCTGAAATTCTCGTAATAGACACCTATGCCGATAATCTAATTTCAAGCTTATCCAGGCCGCCAGGAGGTGAGTAATAACATACCGGCCTTGAGAACATATAACAACAAATCTTACTAATTTTGGAGGGAAAATAATGGCAAATTATGAAGTTCTACCGCCATCACCAGGCAAACACAACATGGAAAACTATGCTGAATTTAGCAAGAATTTTACTTGGGAAAGTATTGAGAAAGAATTCAGCTGGTATACCACAGGTAAAGTGAAC
>JAQVOX010000155.1 GCA_028702435.1 Desulfotomaculaceae bacterium
ACTCAGGCATTCAGCTTCGTTACCAGATATGAAATGAGCCACACCGCTTACCCGGTTATGAGTAGCGGCGCCACCCAGTGTTTCCATACTTACTTGCTCACCGGTGACCGCCTTGATCACCTGCGGCCCGGTAATGAACATCCGACTTATTCCGGAAACCATAAAAATAAAATCTGTAAGAGCGGGAGAATAAACGGCGCCCCCGGCGCAGGGACCTAAAACAACTGATATTTGAGGAATTACTCCAGACGCCATGGTATTACGAAAGAAAATTTCACCATAGCCGTCCAGGGCATCAACGCCTTCCTGAATCCGGGCGCCACCCGAGTCATTCAGACCGACTACCGGGGCTCCCATCTTCATGGCCATGTCCATAACTTTACAGATCTTGGCTGCATGAACACGTCCCAACGAGCCCCCGGACACGGTAAAGTCCTGAGCATAAACATAGACCTTCCGCCCGTCGATATAACCATAACCTGTTACTACACCTTCACCAGGATTCTTCATGATATTGAAATCCTCTTCAGTTGCCGCAAACACATCGGTTTCCTTGAAACTGCCTGGATCAAGTAAGGCGACGATCCGTTCCCGCGCCGTCATTTTCCCGGTCTCATGCTGCTTATCAATACGACCCCGGCCACCACCGTCTTTAATCACCTGTCTTAGTTTATTCAGCCGTTCCAGTTTATCGTACATACAAACAAGCTACCTCCAGTTCATTGGTACCAGCCACACCAAGTTGGTCAATTTTTACCTAATCGCCTTTAACCCGACACAATTAGTCTAACCTTATATGTTATTTTTTTACACCTTTAATAACCGTTTATATATCTAGGCTTACTTTTTTGATTTAATATCCTTCCAGACTTAACAACAAAGTAGCGTTTTACTATATTCTTCACCTAATCTTGATTTCCTCCAGGTCTTAATGATACACTATACTTTTAACTTATGAATAATCATTAATTTATATATTAGTAATCTAGGTCATTGAATAATTCTTAATGCTCTCATTATAGAGATCGCCACCGGTGGCGTCGTTTATCACAATAGCCGGAAAATCTTCCACCACCAGCCGGTAAATCGCCTCCGGCCCTAAATCGGGGAAAGCAATAATTCCAGCCTCTTTGATCGACCTGGCAATTAAAGCAGCGGCCCCGCCCACCACAGCCAGGTATATACCTTTATACTGCTTAATGGCCCTGATTACAGCGGCATCCCTGCGACCTTTGCCGATCGTCGCTTTTATTCCTAAAGCATATAATTTAGGAGCATACCGATCCATCCGCCCGCTCGTTGTGGGCCCTGCAGAGCCAATCACCCGGCCCGGTCTGGCCGGGGAGGGGCCAACATAATAAATAACCTGCCCTTCCAGCTCGAAAGGCAACTCCTGATCCTGTTCGATTAACTCAATTAGTCTCTGGTGAGCGGCATCCCGCCCGGTATAAATAATTCCGTTTATTAATACCTGCTGGCCGATCTGTAGCTGTTCCGCTACCGCATCAGTCAAGGGAGTTGTCAGTCTGATCCGGTTCAATAGGACCCCACCTCTTTTATATACTTCTGGCAATTTTATAATACTGCTTCCTTATGACGTGCCGCATGGCAGTTAATGTTGACAGCTACCGGCAGGCTGGCGATATGGGTGGCGAATATTTCCACATGTACTGCTAAAGCCGTCGTTATTCCACCAAGCCCCTGCGGCCCAATTCCCAGCTTGTTAATCTCTTTAAACAGTTCTTCTTCCAGCCTGGCTATATCGTGATATTTGCTTTTTTCTCCTAAATTCCTTAAAAGCGCCTCTTTAGATAATTGCGCTGCCTTTTCAAAAGTCCCGCCAATTCCCACCCCTACAATAACCGGCGGGCACGGGTTCGGCCCTGCAGCCCGGACAACCTCCACGACAAACTTCTTAATCCCTTCTACACCATCAGAGGGCTTTAACATTTTCACTGCACTCATATTTTCGCTTCCACCACCCTTGGGAGCAACAATAAGGCGTAGTTGATCACCTGAAACAATTTTGGTATGAATGACCGCAGGGGTATTATCTCCAGTATTTTTACGCAAAATGGGGTGATTTACGATTGAACTCCTCAAATATCCTTCCGTATAGCCTTTTTTTACACCTTCATTAATTGCCTCGTAAAAATCACCGCCGACAATTTGCACATCCTGGCCTAATTCTACAAAAACAACCGCAAAACCGGTATCCTGGCATATCGGTACTTGCTCCGCGTGTGCGATATTTGCATTCATGATTAACTGTTGAATAACATCTCTTCCAATTAATGAGGTTTCCTGTTTGAAAGCCTTTTGTAATCCCTCCATTATATCCTGCCCCAGGTTAAAATTAGACTCCTGGCAAAGTCCGGTAACAGTCTTAACAATTTCAGCCGTATTAATAATTTTTATTGTAAATCCCCCACTTATGCTAATAATTAACGAAGAGTTTTTTAAAATACTATCTTATAAATACGAAAAGTGCAAGATCCATACCTACCTATAATTAACTTTAACCGAACTAATGTTTTTACAAATATTGATTCTATGTTATAATAAAAAATGTATTGTATTTATAAGAAGGCTGGTGGAGAGATGGGTGAAAAGCTAAATCCAAAAGAGGAACTGATCATGAAAGTAATCAAAAAAAATATCCGTGACAAAGGTTACCCCCCGTCAGTCAGGGAAATTTGCCAGGCTGTGGGTTTAAGCTCAAGCTCAACGGTGCACGGTTACTTAAAAAGGCTTGAGAGTAAAGGTTACCTGAGGCGCGACGCAACCAAGCCAAGAGCGTTGGAAGTTCTTAACAGCAACCGGCGCCAGCAGGTAGAAATAGTCAATGTCCCTATGCTCGGGCGGATTGCAGCTGGCGTTCCTTTACTAGCCAGCGAAAATACGGAGGATTCATTCCCGCTGCCGGTACATTTTACCGGAGAAGGGGAATTTTTTATGCTCACGGTGAGTGGTGACAGCATGATCGAAGTAGGTATACTGCATGGGGATATGGTTTTGGTGAGAAAACAGCATGACGCTGACAACGGCGATATTATAGTAGCCTTACTAGGGGAGGAAGCCACTGTAAAGCGCATCTTTAAAGAAAGCGACCGGATCAGATTGCAACCGGAAAACCGGCTTTTATCGCCCATATATACGAAGGATCTTAAAGTACTTGGTAAAGTTGTGGGAGTGTTGCGCAAAGTTTGTTGAGCTACTAAAAAGGAACACCACTATTTACGGCGGTGTTCCTTTATTCACCTATTATATCGCTTATAACTTTTCGGTCTTTGATCAAGTCTATAAAAGCGTCAACAGCAAACCCTCCCAGGCTTTGTTTGTGCCGGATTTGATAAAGAAAACGTCTCAAATCCAAACCATCCACATTCACCTTCATTACTCGTCCTAATTCCAGAGATTCACGGACAGCATGGCTTGATACAATGCTTATCCCCAGTCCTGCTTCAACTGCTGTGATCACAGCCCTGGTGCTGCCTAATTCCATCCCCACTGGAATTTTACCAATAGGAACATGATGTTCGGCTAGT
>JAQVOX010000044.1 GCA_028702435.1 Desulfotomaculaceae bacterium
CGCGCTAGGGCACGGCAAAGGATACCTTTACCCCCACGACTATCCCAAAAGTTATGTTAAGCAAAATTATTTACCGGATAATATTGAGGGAAAAATATTTTATAAGCCATCAGATAACGGCCGGGAGTTAGAAATTAAGAGCAGGATGAAGCATAGAAAATAATCATACAGGTAATACTGACAAGCTTAAGCAGGTAGATACCTAAAGAATACCTGGTATCCCAGAACATGTGCTTTTAGCGTATAGAGATACATTTTAAGCAAAATACTACAGTTACCCTTGACTTATGTAATCCTGGCGCATATGCTAAGAGACAACTATATTTTTTAAAGTAGGTGTCTTAGTTGGAGGTTTACGCCTTGGTCGGTCCCAGCGGCACCGGTAAAAGCCACCGGGCTGCGGTTGTGGCCAACCAGTTTGAGGCACAAGCGATTATAGACGACGGCCTGTTAATCCAGGAAAACTGCATTATTGCCGGCTCATCGGCTAAACGCCTGCCCACCAGGATCGGGGCCATTAAAGCAGCCCTTTTTATGGAAGAAACCCGGGCGCAGGAAATAAAAGAAGCCCTTCATAAATTGGCGCCGGCGAGAATATTAATTCTTGGCACATCAGCCGGCATGGTAAAGCGCATTGCCAGCCGTCTGGAGTTACCGCCACCACAAAAAATAATGAATATCGAAGAGTTTGCCAGTGAAAAAGAAATCAGAAAAGCCAAATTTCACCGGAATCACTTCAGCAAGCACGTTATTCCTGCCCCCACTCTGGAAGTAAAGAAAAGTTTCCCGGGCATTCTAGTCGACCCGCTACACATATTCTTAAAGAAAAAAGAATCACCGGGGAAAAAAAATTGGCTGGAACAGTCCATTATCCGTCCAACTTTTACATCTAACGGCAAATTGACCATTTCAGACAATGCCATTAGTGCTATTGCCGGTCACGCAGCCCGGTCTGTTGAAGGTGTTGCCAGTACCGGAAGAATTGTGGTAGATGTAGAGCATGAAGGAATTATTACCATTGACATATCACCCACGATTAACTACGGTCTCCCATTGCATGAGGTTGCCGGCAAAATCCAGTGCCAAATTGAACAGTCGGTAGAGAAAATGACCGGGCTGCAGGTCAGAAAAGTCAATGTGCTGGTAAAATACATCAATTTTCCAGTAGCAAAAGAGGCAACCAGTTAATGGTTGCCTCTTTAAATTACTTGCTATCTTTTAAATTGAACTCGTGGCAAAGACATGGTTACCAATCCTGGTCATTACCGGTAGAGTACGGATCCACTTGTCACTGCTGATGTCCGGGTTGTAAAAGAATAACGCCCCGCCCGTCGGATCATTTCCATCCAGCGCCTGTACAGCCGCCTGCACAGCCCTTTCGTTAGGCTCAAGTTTTATGGAGCCATCACCAACCGGTGAAAACTGGTATACCAGGTTATTCCTCTGGTAAATTATTTCCCGTATTGTCTTTGGAAAATGCGGGTTGGCCAGCCTGTTTAAAATCACGGCTCCAACGGCAACCTGCCCCTCAAAGCTTTCTCCTCTTGCTTCCGCATGAATCACCCGGGCCAAGAGCATTAGGTCTTCCCTCGAAACATTTCTCCGGGATAAAGAGTTTTCTCCCGCATTCTTCCCTGGTAAAACTAACACTTGCCCTGGTATGATCAAGCTTCCGGACAGGTTGTTAGCCCTCATCAATTCAGGAACCGGCACCTTATACTCCATTGCAATGTCATAGAGGGTGTCACCTTTTTGAATAGTACAACTGACCATTACAGAATCGGACCGGTCTTTTAATTGAGCATTTAAATCCTTGTTACATTCACCACCTGGTATATTAACACCTAATAGTATGCTTGTCATCATCATCAATATAACTAGCCTTACGGCAAGTTTTGGCACAAATTTACTCATTTTCTCCTCCTTTCCGAATCCAAAAAGTATTTTGCGCATTTAAAAAACTTTTTATACATTTACAAATACCAATACGCTTAATAATTACCATCTTAAATTATTGCCCTAATAAAAAAAAATAATACCTGATTTTTGATTGGTATTAATTGAAAAATAATATTTTTTTAAGTAAAACATGGTCCTATTGATCTCTTTCCTTGCGTTGTATGGCGCGGATATCCAGATCAACCAGTAAACGATATGGTTTACACATTTCCAGAAGACGGGAGGTGGTCCTTTCTCCCAGATACTCGAAAAGATCTTCGGGGGTAATGTTGGTAGTCACTACGATTGGCAGGCAGTGGTTCAAACGGTAGTTAATGATAGAAAATATCTTATTCCGGGACCAATCCGTATAATTATGCGCTCCCAGGTCATCTAAAATAAGTAAGGGAACCTGGCGGGCAGTGTCTACCAGGTCATATTCAGTATAGTCACCACTATTTCGTGAAGTATCATATGTTGACCGGATCTGGTCCAACAAGTCAGGCACTACTATAAAAAGCACCACTTTCCCCTTTTTTAACAAAGCATTGGCGATGCTGCAAGCAAGAAAAGTCTTACCACTACCTACCGGACCGGAAAACAATAGCCCGTCTGTATTTGGATCCTGCAAAAATTTTGAAATAAAGTTATCGGCAGCCTGAAAAGACAATTTTGCAATCTCATAATAAGAAAAGCCTTTTTCAACATCCAGAGAGTCTTTAGCATAATATCTAAAACTAAAATTAGACAGCGTACAATTAAGTAGTTTTTTGGGTAAGCGGGAAGTTTTAAACAGCTTAGTCATTGCTTTTCGCCTGATACAACCGCAGGGCACCGCTACTTCTCCCTTAAGAATAATTCCACTATCCCCGCATAGTTCACAGACTGGATTCAATATTTCCCACCTCTCGATTAATAGTTAAATGTAAAGTGTTTTGATAAATGCTTTCTTGCGGGAAAGATTTTTATTGCCGGCTGCTGTAGCCTCCGTATGTGAGGCGCCTTTTCCTATACCACTGCTGCGGGCAACACGGGCGGCACGGCGTTTTTGGAAATCTCGATCATGTTCTGCAATAGCTTCCAATGTCTGCAGATTGTTCTTTTTCCACTCCATTAGAATGCTGTTAATATATTTGAAATTATGCTTACCTCTTAAAACAGCCTGTTTTAAAGCTTCAACAATCAGACATGGCTCTAATTCGTCAGCCCATTGTTCTATTTGCTCTATTTCTAATGGTGATAAAGCCCTGCCAAATTCATTTTCAAATGTAGAAATTAAATTGAGTGCTCGCTTGTGAAATTTTTTATTAGTATAATCCCTACTGTTGATCATTCCCCTTAATATTTTCTCTGTATCTTCAATCTCCCTGGCCCTCATTCCCGCCCATATATCTGATATCTTTAAGAATAACGGTTCAAAGTCATACCCCTGAAATATCGTTTTATTACTAATATTAAAATATTCGCTGACAGCGATAATTTCCTTCTCTAGTAAAACAGCCAATTCTTTTTCAATTTTGGAGGGCCCGGCTTCCATATATTCTGCAAGCATTTCAGGATCAGGATAAAATTCATTTTCCTCCACGTTGAGCCGAATCAATTGAATGAGCAACATCATCTGAAAGTCAGAAATACCAATTTTATTGTAAATTTTCATAAGTATACTAGGTATCGATGTTAAACCTTCCAGCATCAGGTCTGAACCAAAGGTGGCGGTAATATTGACCTTTTGATCACATTTAACGATTTTATATTTGCGCTGCCCGGTCACAATAAAAAACCTCCTCTGGTTGTCCTTCTATTATTTTATGGTAAGGCTGATTTTTTGTCCAACCTCACCATAGGCCAAAAAACCTTGATAAAACAAGTGAGTAGATTTGATTTGGACCGGGAACTAATATAACATTGTCTGCATTAATTTTTGATTAAGAGGAGGAATTGACTTGGCTTTAAAAGTAGGTATTAACGGCTTTGGGCGTATCGGGCGGACAGTATTTCGCGCAGCAATGAATAATGCCGACCTCGAAATAGCGGCTGTTAACGACCTGACTAACGCCTGCACCCTGGCGCACCTGCTGCAATACGATTCGGTACATGGTTTTTTTGATGCTGATATTTATGCCAACGAAGAAAGAGAATTCAGAGTTAACGGTAAAAATATAAAAGCCTTCGCTGTTTCTGAACCGGGCTCCGTTCCCTGGGGCGACTATGGGGTGGATGTAGTAATCGAGTCCAGTGGCCGGTTTACCGACCGGGAGAGTGCTGCCAAACACTTAAATGGCGGCGCCAAAAAAGTGATTATCAGCGCGCCCGCTAAAAATGAAGATATTACTATTGTGATGGGGGTCAATCAGGATAAATATGATCCGGCCAGGCACCAGGTTATTTCCAATGCTTCTTGTACCACAAACTGCTTAGCGCCTGTTGTCAAAGTTATCCACGAAAGTTTTGGCATCGTACACGGCCAGATGACTACGATTCATTCTTACACCAATGACCAGCGAATTCTCGATCTGCCTCACAAGGACCTGCGCCGGGCCCGGGCAGCGGCGATGTCCATTATCCCCACTACCACGGGAGCAGCCAAAGCAGTTGCTCTGGTTATACCCGAACTGCAAGGAAAACTTAACGGTCTCTCGATGCGGGTACCGACCCCTAACGTTTCCATTGTAGTTCTAGCAGCTGAATTAGCCGGACCCGCTTCTGCGGAAGAGGTAAATGACCAACTTAAAAACGCTGCGGAAGGTAAATTGAAAGGGATCCTCGCCTTCAGCAGCCTTCCGCTCGTTTCACGTGACTATAACGGAAATCCTCACTCGGCGATAGTTGACGCACTTTCTACTATGGTAATAGATAAAGCCATGGTTAATATAGTATCATGGTATGATAACGAGTGGGGCTACTCCAACCGGATTATCGACCTTATTACTTATATCGGAAGATGTGGTTTGTAGTAATGGTAGAATTCAAGAAAAGGGCTTCTTAGAATCCCCAAAACAGCGGGTTTCTAAAAGCCCTTTTTCACAAAAACAGTATTTTTATTGACGGGCAGGGATAGCCTTTTTAGTCCCTGCGCAACCCGGAACGCTGGATTATCACGGGAACGGCTTCCGGCCAGGAGATAGCAACAATATGAAAGCCGGACACACCTTTAATATGCTCCTTAATAAACTTGATTTGCTCATTGCATATAATGAGGCCCTCTTTTGGCGGATCTTCTGCATCTTTCAAGCGCCGTATAATATCATCAGGTACAATCATGCCCGGTACGCTGGTTTGCAGGTATCTGGCAGCCCGCCAACTCTTTAAGGGGGTAACTCCGGCCAAAATGAAAGCTCTTTCGTGCAATCCACGCTTTACACATAATTCCATAAACCGAGCAAATCTTTCCATATCAAAGATTGATTGCGTCTGAATAAATTCTGCCCCGGCGTTAATCTTTTTCTCCAACCGGTCAACCCTGTATTCGAAAGGGTCGGCGAAAGGGTTTGCCACCGCGCCTACAAAAAATTTTGGTTCGTAGTCTTTAATTAACTCCCCGGAAAAAAATAATTTTTCGTCCTTCATCCGCCTGACTAAGTTGATTAACTGAATTGAATCAACATCATAAACATTTTTAGATGTGGGGTGGTTACCAAAAAACTGGTGATCACCGGAAAGGCATAGTATATTTCGTATACCAAGGCTATAAGCGCCTAACAGGTCACTTTGAATTGCAATCCGGTTACGGTCCCGGCAGGTCATTTGGATCACCGGCTCAACACCTTCACGGATGATGTGCACACCGGTGCTTATGCTCGACATGCGTACCACGGCAGTCTGGCAGTCGGTGATGTTAGCTGCATCAATATAATTCTTTAATAAATTAGCATGCTTAACAACATCTTTAGCTGAAGCATGCTTCGGTGGACTAATTTCGGCAGTAACCGCAAACTGGCCACTTTTTAAGACTTGCTCTAATCTGCTGCATTCTGATTCGATCCGGTCATCACATCCTCCCTGATCATTTTACGAGGCCCACCGTTACGAGACCGGGACCAGTCTTTGGGCGGTAAAACATTTTTGAGCGTGTCCAGGCGTCCCAATGTCGCTAAGCGATCATAGATTAGCTGCCAGGCACAATCAACATCCCTACTGAGCTCACACTTACCGTACTGGGAACCACCACAAGGCCCGTTTAGGATACTCTTGGCACACCGGATAACCGGGCAGATGCCGCCGGTCAGGCTCAGGACACAATCCCCGCACAGGCCGCAGTATTCTTCCCAAATGCCGGGCGCTTTAGAACCACCGGCGAATTTAGTGTTCATCGCGGGCACAACATGTTTACCCGGATATCGCTCGGCCAGGAACTGGGTACCTACGCCGCAGGCCAGTGATATTACAGCATCAGCCTCTTTAACCATGTCCGCAATGGTACCAATATATTCCGGTTCACACTGCCGGGTGACAGTACAGGTAGCAGTTTTCAGAGGCCTGCCTTCCATGCGGCGCTTGATCCTGAGCGCTGTAGCCAGGATACCGGTTTCCTTTTCCCCCCCGGTCAGGCATATAGAGACACAGCCGGCACATCCGACCAGTAATACTTTGTCACGGTCTGCAATAAACCCGGCAATTTCAGCTATTGGTTTTTGCTCAGCAACGATCATTACTTAAGCCTCTTTCAGCGGGCAAATGTTGCCGTCGATATCTACGCGTACTTGCAGTCAATATGTTAAACAGTAAGAAAAATACCTACATTCTTAATACGCTTAGTTAACAGTATAATATTCAAACAAAATAGTGTCAATATTGCATCTGCCGGCATCATTATTCATTGAATAATAAAAAATGAAGTCTACACTGCTAAATAATTTAATAGTAATGTATAATTACCGGTTACAAAGCACATAATAGGAATACTCCTCTTTGGTCAAGCTTTGGTGAGTTTTATCTCTCCCCGTCCAGCATTTGAGCTGGACATTTTTTTGTTATTTACGATGGAAACATGCTTGACGCTAACTCCTAACTTAGTTATAATAGTTATTGTCATTGTTGCGGGATGTAGCGCAGTTTGGCTAGCGCGCTTGCCTTGGGAGCAAGAGGCCGGGGGTTCAAATCCCTCCATCCCGACCAGGCAGCACATGGAGGGGTTCCCGAGTGGCTAAAGGGAGCAGACTGTAAATCTGCCGTCTACGACTTCGCTGGTTCGAATCCAGCTCCCTCCACCATATTAATCAGTATAACATTGGACCATTAGCTCAATTGGCAGAGCAGGCGACTCTTAATCGTCAGGTTGTAGGTTCGATTCCTACATGGTCCACCAAAATTTACAGTAATGGCAAGACTTCACATTTGGGAGTTCTTGCCATTACTATTTCCAGACCAAAACAGTCACAAAATACTTAATCCAATAGCAATCCCTTACCTTGCGCCTGTTCAAAAAATGACAATGCGCGCGTCAACGACCAATGCGCCTACCGGATAGGCAAATACCGGGTTTAAGTCGATCTCTCTAATCCGGGGATGATGCTCGGCCAGTTTCGAAATGTTTAAAATAATCTCAGTTAACGCATTTGTATCAACCGGCCCGCTGCCACGGTAACCCTTTAGGATAGTGCTGCCCTTAATCGACAAAAGCATATCTAACGCATCTTTTTCCTGCAGCGGCACCTGCCGGAAAGTAATATCATCAAGTACCTCCACAAAAATACCGCCCAGGCCGAAGGCAACCACCTGACCAAACTGGGCATCGGTAGTCATGCCAATCAATACCTCTACACCCGGAACAGCCATTGGCTGGACTGTTACCTGTGCCTGCCGATCCACCATCCTGGCCTTTCTCATCATCTCCCGGTAAGCGCTGCGCACCGAGTACTCACCCGTCAATGCCAGGCAGACACCGCCGACTTCACTCTTATGCACTACCTCCGGCGAGCGCACCTTGAGCACTACCGGATACCCTATTGCCGCGGCAGCCTGCACAGTCTCCTCCTCGTCCAGCGCCACCCGGCAGGGACTGACAGGAATACCAATCGACTTTAATAGCGCTCCCGCCTCGTCCGCAAATAGTAACTGCCGGCCTGATACTGCGGCAAGGTCAATAATCTCATTTACAGTCACGTCTATCATCACCCTTTTTGCCTCATACCGTAATGCACCAGCGCGCTAGCCGCCACGGCAGTTTTCTCCGGCGCAGTAAATAGTGGTACGCCGGCTGTTTGTAAAAACTCTTGGTCCTGGCGGCAGTCGAGCCAATTTCCGATAAAATTAACTAACAGAGGCTTGTTATTTTTCTTGTGAGCGGCAATCAACTCAGCAGCAGGCAGTTCCCAGGTTTGGTGCAGGCAATACACCGCGAGAAGCAGATCAACATTTTTGTCTGCCAGCATTGCCTCAGCCAAGCCCCCATAAACCGACCGGCCGAACCCCAGGCCTACCGCATCCAATGGGTTTTTCAGCACAACAGGCGGGTCGGCAGAGCCAATAATCTGCTTAACCCGGCTGATTGTCTGATCAAGTAAAGCTGGAATCACACAGCCGGCCGGCTTCAGGTAGTCCATCATCACCACACCCGGCCCGGCCGTGTGGGTAAGAATCCCCACCCGGTTGCCCTTGGGCAGTGGCTGGAACGCAAGCGCTTTACAGGCCGCTACCAGTTCCGCAATACTGCTTACTGTAAATACACCATGCTGGCGCAAAATATCCCGGTAAAGTGGAAAGGACCCCGCCGCACTGCCCGTATGAGTCTGGGTATATTGGTCAGCATCCTTCACCCGCCCGGCTTTATACACTACTACCGGCTTCTTCCAGGCTACTTTGCCGGCAGTGCGGGCAAACCTTGCGGCATCACTTGTGCCTTCAATAAACACTCCGATGACGGTAGTTGAATCATCATTTTCCAGGTAATCCAAACAATCGGCAAAATCAATATTGGCACAATTCCCTACCCCGATAAACTTATTAATCCCTAACCCCTCATCTATCGCCGTATGAATTGCAGCAAGACCGATGCCGCCGCTCTGTGAAATTAAAGACACTTTTCCGGCGGGTATTTTAAGTGGATAAAATGTACTGTAAAAATTGCCGTCATTATTAATTATACCGAGCGTGTTTGGCCCAATCACCGGAAGCCGGTATTTTTCCGCCGTCTCAACCAAGCGCCTTTCCAAAGCCCGGCCGGCTTCCCCAGTCTCACGGTAGCCACCGGCGCTACAGATCACCCCTTTCACCCCGGCGCGGCCGCAGTTCTCTAAAGCTTCTACCGTCGCAAACTGGTTTAGACAAATAATTGCCATATCAACCGGCTCCGGGACGTTGGCCAGGCTTTTATAAACCTTACACCCCAGCACCTGTTGGTGGCGGGGATGGATCGGGTAAACCCTCCCGGTAAATCCACCAAATATGATACTTTGCAGAATATTATAGCCCACCCGGTCAGGAGTATCGGTAACACCGAACACAGCTACCCGCTTAGGATAAAAAATCGGTCGCAGGTCGACCGGCCCCGCTCCGATCATAAAATCACCTCCCTAAAACTAACATCAGCCACCAATTTGCAACTAAATCCATCATGAAGCCTTATAGTCATCGCCCTCCAGTGGCCGGCTAGCAGTGATGACCATTCAGCCGTCTTGGCTTCCACTTATTTCCTTAACTTTCAGCTATTCTAGTATAGATGATAAAGTTGTGGTAGTATACTCGTATAATCGCAATCGCAATCCGTTAACAATGTCATATTCAAAAGGAGGCTTTCATATGCAATGTCCGGGGATTATCTATCAACTGCTGCTAATCCTAAACGCTCTGCATAATCCCCGTCACCGACAAGATGCCGTTGTACATCGCGACTTGCGTCTATCCAACCTCATGCTAAGCGGTGATAATCTCTACTTAATCGATTTTGGTTTGGCTAGGTTTATTGATTCCCAACAGTTCCCCTGTTGCCCTGACCCTCTGCAAAAAAAATTTAAGTTCAACCTGAACGACAAAGAAAGATTTTCGACATTTAGCAGTGTCCCGGTGGCGAAACATATACCGGGTCCCGGCACTTACCAATTGCTGCGCAGGGAAATATCACCACTCAGTGATCTGTTTGGGGTTGGGGTAGTGGCCATGGACCTGTTTACTAATTGGATAGAAGACGAAGCGCTTTTAAATAAAAGCTGGGAACAAGTACTCCCGCTTTCAGAACCTTTTAAAGTATTTGCTAAAAAGCTACTTAGCCGGGAAGGTTTTACCAGCAGCGCGGAAGCCCTGGGTTATTTATATTCTCTAGCCCCGCGAGCTTAGTGGCTTGAATAGGAGAATACGGGGTATATATAGGAGGATTACCTCTGGCTATGTTCGGGGAGGTTCCTCATCACGCTTGTAAATTCACATTTAACCGAGGTGTTCAAATGAGTACTCCTTTATTGCTGGTCCAAGTACCTCAGAAAGATGATCAACAATCGGAAGCAACCAGCGCTATCATTGAGACCGAAATTATCGCCATTGCGGTTTTCGGAAAGGATATTGACTTACCACAAACGGTATCAACTCAGCGAGTGTTCGACGCAGAAAAACCCTTCCGGTTTCCTACTGAAATCAACCAAGGAGTTACAAAAACCCGAATTATTTATCGTTATACACCGGCACAGTGGTACGAATTACTGGAAACCACTACTTTACCAACAGCACCGGACGCTTTAAAGCAACTTATGATACCCATGTTATTATACATGAAGCAGTATTTCCCGGACACCTTCGACGACATTGAATACGACCGTGAATTTGGCACCGATCAATACGCCGAATTGATCCCGGTGGAGTAACCTCCGTACAAAAGAAAGCTGCTGAAACTAACATAGGTTAAGAAATGATTAAAAGCCGCAGCATTTTGCCGCGGCTTTTCCTTTGCCATTACAGACAGCAATCTGTAAAACTATTAGTTATTTGACATAATAGGGCAAGTCTTCAGCTGCAAATTTGGGTTTACTTCTAATATTATTTGCAAATAACATATTACAGGAGTAATTCCCTGGGAAAATTATAAATTAAGTCGTAGTAAATTATTGCAGGATATTCCCCGGGATAAAGGAAATAGTACTCATGCAGGATTTCATTATTGAATTTATAAACCAGTCTGGATATTGGGGCTTAGGCGTTCTTATTGTTTTGGAAAACATTATCCTCCTGATTCCCTCGGAAGTAATTTTGCTCTTTGGGGGATTTATGACTACATATTCCAGTATGAATGTGTGGTTGGTAATTTTATCCACCACGATAGGATCGGTGATCGGCGCAATGATTCTATATAGCGCCGGGCGCTTTATCACCCCTGAACATCTGGAAAAGTTAATTTCCGGGAGTATCGGGCGGGTACTGCACCTGCAGCTAGATGATATAGAGAAAGCTAATAGTTGGTTTGCCCGGAAAGGGTATTTGGTAGTATTCTTCTGCCGTTTCATTCCCATAATACGCTGTTTGATTTCAATTCCTGCGGGAACGGCGAAAATGAATTTAGGTGCGTTTCTGGTGCTGACCGCATTGGGCACGTCGGTCTGGAACACCGTACTTGTATGGCTGGGCGTATTTGCAGGCAAGTCATGGCATATCAGCCTGCATTATATGGGTACCTACTCCGCTATCGCCATGGCGGTAACCGGGCTTATTGTTTTCGTAGTGATCAGACAAAATTTAAAAAGAAAACGCGTAAAGGATCGCTCTGAATGAACCGGCTGATAGCTGGATACCCGGGGTCGGTGAAGATTCTTGGGCAGGATGAGCGTATCCTCGTCAGGCCCGGTTTCGGTAATCACCCCGGCCTGCTTGTAATCTATCATACTTCGTAGTAAATCCCGTTTCTGAAGAAACCGGCGACCCGGATCTCGTCATCACATACAGTCATATTAGCCTTGTATCCGGGCTTGATGAATCCGAGGTCCTGTACTCCCAGGAATTGGGCCGGGTAAGTAGAGGCCATCCGAAAAGCTTCAGGTTTCCCAATGCCAACTTTTTGGATGCAGTTTCGCACGGCAGTAGCCAGCTCTAACCCGGATCCGCCAAGTATATTATCCCTGGTGACACATTTACCTTCATTACAATAAATAGTGTGCGGTCCAATTGTGAAACGGTCTATTAACCCGCCAACCGGCGGCATGGCATCGGAGATCAGAAATAATTTGCCGGGTTTGGCTTTCCAGGCCGCCCGCACATTGACAAAATCAACGTGATGGCCGTCTGCAATAATGCTGGCCCATCCATTATCCTTAGCTAAAATGTAACCCACCACGCCAGGGGACCTTTGCTGCATTTGACTCATGGCGTTGAAAAGATGCGTAACGCAGGTTACTCCTGAATTAAAGGCCTCCTTCATTTGCACGCTATCAGCCTGGGAATGGCCGGCCGCCAGTTTTATGCCCGGCCCTTTAAGCTTAATGAGCTGGTCTCGGGTTAGACGTTCCGGCGCCACGGTGATCAGAGTATAGCCATTTTTAAGTGAAGTCATTATCCGGGCTACCGATTCGTCAAACCCTAATATATATTTAGGGTCATGCACCCCGGCCATCTCCGGCGCAATGAAAGGGCCCTCAAAGTGAATCCCCAATATCCCTTCAATATTGTTTTTCAGGCAATACCCGACCGCCTCAACGGCCTGTTTCATTTTTGAGATGTCCCCGGTGATAAATGCCGGTAAAATATCGGTTGTTCCAAATTTTGCATGACCTTGAACAATTTTTTGCAGGGCATCCACCGTGGGGTGATCATTAAAAAGAATCCCGTTTCCTCCATTGACTTGTAAATCAATAAACCCGGGCACAATATTCAAATATTTTAAGTCAATCACCGGCCAAGCCGGATCTACCTCATCCCGGGCCACCAGATCGAAAATATAGCCCTGATCAACAACAACTGCTTGATCAAAGACAACCTCATCACCGGTATAAATACAGCAATTTACTATAGCTAACATCTAACCCACCTTTTTTAACCATAACCTCGTCTCAATCGCACCCCGGTCATTAATCGAATAAACATACCGGTAACCAAGACTGACTAAGCACTCGACCTTGGAGTAAAAAACACTCTAATAACCGTCCAACTTACAAATATTAGCTGTTCTTTTTCCTTAATCTGCTCTAAAATAGTATATTAGACAGAACTCGACCACTTTTTCTTGACCTTTTCACTTGATAAGGGTAAAACTACTTGCATTAAGTTATAATAACACATTGCGGGCAAGGAAATTATAACTCTTGAATGAGTGAGCCTTCACGAGGGGAGAGAGATCAATGTTTGACGCGATACTATTTGATTTGGATGGCACGCTTTTAGATATAGATATGTATAATTTTTTTAAAAGTTATTTTCGAGACATGGGTGAATTGGCGGTAGAAAAAGAGTTTGGTGAGCCGGATCAGCTGGTAAAGGCTGTTAACCGGTCAACCATGAGCATGCTTCGGGATCGCAACGGCAAGAACACAAATGAAGGGGCCTTTATGCAGGAGTTCCTGGCCCAATGGCCTTGTACCGAAGATCAAGCAACCGACTTCTTTAATGAGTTTTATGCAGTTAAATTTCCTTCTTTGCAGCAGCACAGCAAGCCCTTTCCGGGGATGAAGGAAATGATGGCGAGACTATGTAAACATGATCGGAAGATTGTTATTGCTACCCAGGCGATTTTCCCCTTTAAGCCCATCCAATATCGTCTAGATTGGGCGGAAGTGGGAGAATTTCCGTATGAACTGGTAACGTCGTTCGAACACATGCATTACTGCAAACCCGATAAAGAGTACTTTGCCGAAATAGCCGAGCGCATAGGCGTGAACCCGGCTAATTGTTTAATGGTTGGCAATGATACTGGTTATGATCTTCCGGCAAGGGCGATTGGAATGAAAACTTTCCTCATGGAAGAACGTTTACTCGATAAAGGAAACAGTCCCTACCGGCCGGATTGGCGCGGCAAACTCGCTGATATGTATACTTTCATGGAGGAAACCTTCGAGTAAGGGTATACATCCTGCTCAAACCCGCCCGCTGTTTTACTGTTCATTGTTATTTGATTTCTTCCCCCGGCAATATTTTTTCCTTTCCTTGGCCTTCTTGTTTTCGACCACCTTTGTTACAGGACTTCTCTGCTACATCAACCGGGGGAGTTTTATAGTTTTACGTTTTACCATAGTTAATCACCACTTTAATAACTATATGATTTACTGCTTAATTCCCGCGGCTCATCCGAGAGCGCTTCTTTTTGCGAAGCTTAAGCTCTATTCCCTGCTTGGAATATTCCTCTATACCTTCATACCTCCGGCAGGGATAATCAGGACAAAGAAAACAGTATTCAACTTTATCATGCTGCA
>JAQVOX010000156.1 GCA_028702435.1 Desulfotomaculaceae bacterium
AACTGCAGCTACACGGCCGTTTACTTTAAACATCCAGCCGTTCATGCCGCTATTGGCCTGCCCCGCAATATTTTTCACAAATCCGGAACCCGGGTCGGCGTAGTAATTTAGCCCGGTGGCGTGCAGCGCGCCCAGGGCTGTTGTACCCCACTTACCGTCATTGGTTATGCTCACTTGCCCCGGAGTGTATAACAGCTCGCCGTTCTTGCCCACTACGGTGATGCGGACGCTGTGCTGATCTTGTTCCGTTAGGGGTTTCCCGCCCCCGCCGGAGCTGCCGGGCGCATTAATTAATAAGTAAGCGGAAAGGGCTTCCGCTGCGCCGAATATGTTCCCAGCCGTACCAAAGCTGCCGTCTGCATTCATGGCGCCGGTCATCAAATAGTCAACCGGGGTTAAACCATATGTGTTTTTCCATGCGCCAGCGGCGGGGTCCCGGTTTATTTTGGATAAGGTGACGATTAACTCGGAGTTGTCTACGGCCGGGTCGTCCCAGGTGGAATAAACCCCGCCGTCCGGCTGCTGCATTCCTTTCAGGTAGGCCAGGCCTTGCTCAATAACCGCCTGGACCTGCGGGTCGGATGCGTTAGGCAGGTAGGTCAACGCTCGGATGGCCTGGGTGGTGGATAGCAGGTCAGCATAGTAATCGCCATCACCATCGGAATCGAAAACCTCACCCCAGGAGCCGTAGTAGCCGTCTGAGCGGTTCCATTGTTTGGATATGATATAGTCTCTGGCCGCGGCGGTGTCCAGTTCGTTTATCCGGCCGGCCTCACCCAGGGCAATGTAGACCCACATATCGCTATAGATGCTATTTTCAAAGGAACCTTGGCCCGGACCGGCTACCTTTTGCCTGCCTTGTAGCAGGGCGGCCAGCCGGTCGGCCTGGACGGCGCTGTCATCCCAACGGCTCAGCGCCAGCAGGCACTGGGCGATGGTCTTGGTCTTGGACTTTTTGACCCAGGATGACTGGTCGCCGGTATGTGCAGCGTAAGTTTTGCCGAGGGAATGCAGGGCTAAAAGGGTTTCGGCCGTGGCAAACGTGCTGTCCCACTGGGCCGTGATGGCTGCCGTATCCGGGTCCTGGATGTCGGCAAGGTAGGCCAGTCCGGCCTGGATTGACTGGTAAACTGTACTGTCCTGGTCGTTAGCGCCGGCAAAGTAACTAAGTGCGGTAAGCACCTGAGCCGTCAAATCTGGTTCCTCTGGGAAAAAACCGCCCCAGGCCGCCCCGGCGGGCAGGCCCCAGCTGTCTTGGTGCGGGACCTTAAACGAGTTGAGGTAAGTAAACGCCTGATCCTGATCAATGTCGCCGAGCCGGCCGGCTTTACCAAGGGCGGTTAAGACCAGGACATTATCGTAAATGCTGCTGCCAAAGTATACTTGTCCGGCTACGGACCGGTCAATTTGATTGATGATTAAATCAGCAAGAAGTTTAATATTGGCTGAATCCGGGTCAACAGCACGGAGCACGGAAAGCTCCTTGGCCAGATCTACGGCGCCCGGTGGCTGCGGCGCGGTTGCAGCGGCGGCTGCCGAAGCGATCACTGTATCTCTTAAAGAGCCGCTTTCACCGGCCCAACTGCCGGTAGATAGATCCTCGCCGGCCGCTGCTAACGCCTCCACGCAGCGGTAGTCGAAGCCCCAGCCACAGGCGGCATAAGGCATTGCTCCACTCTGGTAACCGTTTCTAAAATAAGAAACGGCCAGGGCGATCGAATTGTTTACCTGCTCGGATATGACAGTGCCGGCAGTACCGGCCTTGATTGCCGCCAGCGCTTGCAGTGACGCTTTGGCGCCGTACTCGTTGGCTAAGGGGCCAAAGCTGCCGTCGGCGTTCTGGGTGACGATGATGTAGGTGATCAGGCTGTTGTTGTTACCGAGCATGCCGGCCATGTTTTCAATCCTGCTTTTGACGGTCTGATTGTCTTTTGTCCATTTTGCAGCCGACAGATCCTCGCCAGCCAAGTCCAGGACGTAGGCGGTATAGCCGTCAACAGCTTCACCACTATGGTACTTAGTGTTAATAAAATCAACTGCCCGCGCAGCCATTCCGGCAGCCGAACCGGTCTTAGCGTAGCAGGGTTGTAAAGGTACTGCGAGACCGGCTGTAGTAGAACAGAGTAAGCTCAATACAACCAGCAGCGCCGTCACAAATTTAAATTTTTTCATTTTTTTAAGGTAAATGCAAGCCAATCTATACAAACTCCCTTCTTAGAAATTAAAACCCCGGCCTTGGAAAAAGCCGGGGTAATAAATTGAGCTCTAGCATTACGTGATCAATCAATGCTCAAATTCACCACTCACCTTTCACCGGAAGGTCATAAGCAGTAATCACACTATTCACGCAGGTATCCTGACTTGTGGTTCATCGCGCACATCCCGCCTTCCCGGGTAACTGACCCAGTGGCATCATGGGAGCCGCTCACCATTTACAGTGGCCGGACCGTCCGGGATTTGCACCCGGTTCCCTGTTCATCCCGGCGTAACCGGGAGTTCCTTCATAGCTTTTGTTTTTTTACATGTTAACATCATATCAATAATTTGTCTATAGGGGGAAGAAAAAACAAACTCAAGGATGGCGGATTAATCACTTTCGCCAAGGACGTGGATCACTGCCCGGCTAAGGTCATAAATAATATCCACCAGGTGCTCACAACCTTGCGCACCACCGACTAAATTGCCGATTCCTTTCTTTTTTAACTGGGTCATATCTTTACCAATAAGTTTGACTATATGTTCACTACTTTCAGCGCAAACCGGGTCCGGAGCGCGAAGGTAATTTACTGAACAGCCAGCGGCAATCCCGTTACTATCTAAGGTGAGTTGCACGAAAATTTCATGGAAAGAATCGATAAAGCTCCCGGATGCCGTTAAGCCTCCATCGTCTTGACGGCAAACCGTGCAGCTTTTACTCCGGTTATAAAGATTTTGTGACCGTTCACAATAGCCAATATGATCATACCACCTGCGTAGCCCAAGCTCCAGATTGCTGTAATACCGGCATGTGCTCAAATAACCTCGATCCCAATGATCTTCGTAAGCCTGGGGAGCCGGGAAACCTCTTTTTTTAAAAATAAATGATTCCGCCTGAACAATTCCCCTGACACATTCGGCAAGCAATTCCCTGGGCAGACCGCCCGCTTCTTGGCCAACCAATCGGGTTAATTCCTTGCCTGAATTCAAGTAAGCTTCGACACCTTTTAGACCGGGCAGTTCCTGGCCGCCGTTTAAACGATTGCCCGGTGAACGGTAAATAGCCCACCGCGCCTGCTCAATTCGGAGACTGCTCTGATCGGTTATCAACTGGCCCACTGCCTCGAAATCAGTACTTGTTAAAATGCTTTTAGCCAGTAATTGCTCTTCCCCAAGCGTATCTACAGTAATAAACCGATTAACTTGATATAAAGCCTGCATAGCCCTCCTCCTTATGTAAGCTAAATTTTCAATAGTATAATTGTTTTAAGTATTCCCTTAAAGAAGATTCCATGTCTACAGAGCAAAATCCTGTAAGTGTTGAAAATTTTTAGAAAAATACA
>JAQVOX010000157.1 GCA_028702435.1 Desulfotomaculaceae bacterium
CGGCGGTGAGGCAGGTGAAGATCACCATCACTGCGGCAATACCGGGCAGCATAGCCGGTCCGGTTGTTTTAGTCCAGAAAGTAAGTCTGAGGGCTTCGCGATGAACAGGTTGACAAATTGTTCCGGCCAGGCGCTTCTCCTGGTCATAATGGTAACACAGGTGATCCTGCTGATGAGCTTTTCCATACTCACCCAGGGCGGTGAGAGCAGCAAAGCTACTTTTGAAGAGGGAAAGAGCGTGCAGGCATATTATATTGCCGAGGCGGGGGCCGAAATGGCTATCGCTAAGATTAAAAACGATCCCCAGTGGCTGAAAGACCTGGCTGTAAATACTGGTGTTGTATATCTATCGTCTTCAGCTTACGCCGGGGGGGAAATCGCCGGAGTGACCGTCAAAAGAACGTCAGGCGCGGTCAATCCGACGACATTTTATATCAAGTCACTGGGGAAGTACCAGGGTGCCAGGCGTACCATCGAGGTGTGCGGGCAGATGTACGACCCGGTGGATTATTCAAGGGGGGTGTGGGTAAAATCATCTTCAGCATTTACCAAAAACAGTACCGTTAACTCCAATGTTACCGCTATGGACGCATTGACTTTCACTAATAACAGTACTGCAAGCGGCTTAATTACAGCTGCCGGGGATGTTTCGCTGGGAAACAACATGACTGCGGGCAGGATCATTGCTGGCAGGGATGTGATCGTAGCTGACGATGTCCGGCTAACTATGGAGGTGGATGCGGGCAGGGATGTTCTGATGGGCGGCAATTCCCGGATAAACGGTGTGGTAAACGCCGTCAGGAATGTAAGCGTGGGCTCAGGCGCCATGATTGGATATTGGACAGTCGAAGACGGTGAGCAAGTATTTTGCGGAAAGGACGTCTACTTTAACGGAAGTATAGTCAATGACGGCCTGACAGGTAACCAGCACCCGGGGGACGCCCGTCCCGTTAATGTGTCTTTACCTGCTTTTCCGGCGCTGGACCAAGAATGGTATGTCAAAAATGCGGATCGGATTCTCCAGGGAAACCTGACCGGATTATTTAACGTCGACGGAATTTTATATGCTCCCGGCAACATCAGTCTGTCCGGAACATATTCGGGTAACGGGGCGATAGTGACCGGAGGCAGATTAACTATAAGCGGAGATTTGAGCAGGGCGGACGAAGGGTCGAGCCTTGCCTTGATCGCTTTTGGCAACGACGGTGGGGTGGGTATCGAAGTTGGCAGCAGCGTTACGACACATACCTTATTGTATTGCACGAACAGGATTAAGATTTTGAACGGTTCGCGCTTGCACGGCAGTGTAGTTTGTGATCAGGTGGATTTAAACAATGCGGTGATTGCCTATGAGGATTCTCTCCAAAAAAACCAGCCTGAGTGGATTACCACTTCAGTCCGGATAACCTCCTGGAAGGAAAAGTACCCGGTCTTTTAGTTTGAATAAGGATCATGGGAGGTACAGTGGGCTTGAGAGGGCTTAGAGGATTTAACCCGGGCGGCTGTGATGAAAAAGATAGCAGCCGGAGAAAAAAGCCGGAAGATCAACCTTATACACATAGAAATGGCGGGTTGCTCCGCATAATAGTACCGAAGAAGACCAGGTTTGCAGCGGTCGATATCGGTTCCAGAGAAACCAAAGTGGTGGAAGTCAGCACTGCGGATAGTATTCCCGTGGTAACGGCGTACGGCAGGTTTGCATCGCCGGCGATCGTATTGGGAGACACAGTTGGTGAAGAGGCCATGGTAAACGCTCTGAAGGAAGTATTTCTGACCTCGGGGATCCAGAGCAAAGAGGTAATTGCCACTATTAGCGGGGAAAGGGTGATTACACGGCACATCAAGGTACCGGTGATGCCCGCTAAGGAATTGGAAAATGCCGTCATGTTTGAAGCAGAAACTTATATTCCTATTCCTGTTGAGGAGCTTACCATAAGGTACGTCAACCTTGGTGAAATAGAATCCGGCAGTAAAAAATATCTTCACCTATTGCTAGCTGCCGTGCCGACCACAATGGTTTTCGATTACTACGGAATTTTTACCAGGGCCGGCTTGATCGTGGCCGCGATAGACCTTCAGTCGCTGGGCCTGTGGCGGGTCTTCAGCGGCCTGAATACTTCCGCGGCAAGGGAGGGTACGGTCGGCATTCTGGATATCGGAGCCTCTGCCACCCAGTTAGTGGTCGTGCGTGACCGGGCGCTTCAGTTAACCAGAATTCTGCCGGTAGGCGGCAATTTGCTTACCCATTCCCTGGCGGAAAACTACGGGCTTAATTTTGAGCAAGCGCAGCGTTTGAAAGAGGACGAGGGTGAGTTGCTTAATACGGAAGCTGTGGTATCTGCTGCCGCCGGCGCGATGCAAATGGACTTTTCCCTGCGCGACGGGCTATCAAGTCTGGTTCGCGAAATCCGCCGGTCGCTTGATTATTATACATCGCAGGAGGGCGCCGCGCCTATTGAAAGGTTCATTATCAGCGGTGGGACCAGCAAACTGATCGGGTTTCGGGAGTTTTTTGCCGAAGCTATGGAAGCGCCGGTGGATTTTGGCAACCCGGGTGTACCCGGATTGCCGGGCGACGATTCGGAAGGTATTCCTTTTGATCCGGCTTTTGCTGTGGTTTTGGGCACGGCGCTGCGGGAGGTTGTGGAATGATGTATAAGGTAAACCTCCTGCCTCCCGAACTTCAGAGAGACATCAGTATAGATGTCAAGAAGCTGGTTAAAAGGGTGGCTGTTTCTCTGGTGGCAATTACCTTGTTGGTTGGTTATGGTATCTTTTTATACAGCTTTTTCTTGACCAAAGATGAAATAGTTAAAACAGAAAAATACCTGAACGAATTGCAGGTAACGGTTAAAGAAATCGGAGCCCTAAAGCATCAGCGGCAAAGTAACGAGCTATCTGTTCAAAAGTTTAATGACCTGATTATAAAAAGGATGACATGGTCATATGTATTGGATGATTTAAGCGATAACCTGCCGGTGGATGTATGGCTGAAAAGTATAAATTTGGTATTTATCGACCCGCAGGTTGCAACCTTATCGTTTGGACAAGGTGCGGGACAACCCGAAACACAGGTTCCACAAGCGCAGCAGGCACAGGAACAGGTGCAGGCAATGCAAGCACAGGCGGGCGTCGGTGTGGCTCCGGGTGGGCAGGTCTACCCGGCAGGTCAAAAAGGACCGCTGCTGCCGGCTTCACCGCCGGTTCCCAATACTCTGACAGTAGAAGGCTATTCCCTTACAGTGCCTTCAATAGGTATCTATATTAATAACCTAAACAAAATGCCGTGCTTTACCAGTGTTACGCTTAATGAAGTAGTTGAAGACGAAGAAATTGCGGCTATTAAATTTAAACTAACGGCAATGATCAGGGAGGGGGGCCGGTAATGTGGCAAAGACTGCAACCTCGTGAAAAAATTATGCTGGCCTTACTCGGGATTATTTGCTTGTGTTTTGTATTGTTTAGATTTTTACTGGCGCCTCAATTCAGCAAATATTGTGAAAACAAAGACAGGCTTGTAGACT
>JAQVOX010000045.1 GCA_028702435.1 Desulfotomaculaceae bacterium
ACTCATTGGTGCCCAGTCGTAGCGACATGGGGGAATTGTTTAACCCTGAAGAAATAGCCCGGCAGTATAAGATTGATCTCAATGATTTTTTGGAAAATGGTTTTTATTATGCGAAGTATAAAATGTCTGAACCATTGGACGAGTTTAAGGAAGCTATTACTGAATACCAACAGATTGGTAAATGGTTAAATGCTATTGAGATTGCCAAAAAGGGTAAAACCGCGCCATTACGGGCTCTACTTTTAAAGGAAGAACATTATCAGGAAGTAGCCAAACATGGGGAAGTGGGGGAATTATTACAGACAGCTGGCTTTGACTTATCGTTTCAATTAGTTGAAGCCCAGGGGAGTATTAAAAGAAGTGTAGTCCTTGGTGGTGACGGCAAATTAAAAACCTTATGGGGTTTTGATAGCTTACTAGACGCCGCATACTTTTATCTCATTCAAGACTTATCGTTTAACTATTGGGTGGGTGAGTGTGCAAGGTGCGGTAGATTATTTCTATCATCTGCCGGTAAGCAAGAATATTGTTCTCGTACCTGTCAAGACACAACTAGGAAGGCTGCGTCACGAAAAGCTAAGAAGGGGGCTAAATAAATGGCAGGCTATTATGAGAAAACGAAATCCGGTAAATATCGCTTATTTGCGTCCGGTGGTGTCGGGCCTAATGGAAAGCGGAAAAGGTTCACTAAAACTATTGCAGTTAAATCTGATAGACAGGCAGAAAAGGAACTAGCAAAATTCGTCGCCAGTGTGGAAACTAGTGAGTATGTCGAACCGTCAAGAACCACCTTTAAGGAATTCGTGGAACAACAATGGCTCCCGGATTATGCTCAAGTTGAACTAGCACCCAAAACGCTGCATAGGTACAATCAACTACTTGGCCGTATCATTAAAGCGTTAGGAAACCTTCGGCTAGAACAAGTAAGGCAGTCTCACCTGAAGGCGTTCTACGCTAACTTACGAGAAGAAGGCGTACGCTTAGACGGTAAGCCAGGCCGGTTATCTGAACGGACAATTTTACACCATCATAGACTAATAGCCTCAATCTTTGCCTATGCTATTAAAGAAGATTTTATAGCCACTAACCCTGCCACTAAGGTTACGGTAAGGGTAAAGCCCCAACAGGCGGATTGTTACGAAGAAACACAGTTAGAACAATTGTTAGCCGCAGCGGGGCAGGAAACCTTAAAGCATACCGTACTAGTCAATTTAGCAGTATTTAGCGGCCTTCGCCGTGGGGAACTAATGGGCCTTGAATGGGTGGACGTAGGTTTTGAAGGGGGTACCATTACTGTCAGGCAGTCCTCGCAGTATGTACCTGGACAAGGGCAATCCGTTAAAGATCCGAAAACCGAATTATCCAAACGAACAATAAGCCTGCCGCCGTTCTTGTTTGAAATGCTTAAAGAGTACAAGCGAGAACAAAATAAAACCCGGTTAAAACTCGGTGACAAGTGGCAGAATTCAGATCGGTTATTCACCACCTGGGACGGTAGGCCAGGGCACCCTGAATGGCCGTCACAATGGTTCCCTAAATTTATAAGGAGACATAATTTGCCGCCGATACCGTTTCATTCATTGCGTCACTTAAATGCCACGATAATGATTAACTCAGGCGTACACGCAAAAATAGCCTCGGCTAGATTGGGGCACAGTAACGTTAGCACCACCTTGAACATTTACACGCACCTTTTCAAGTCTGCCGATAAGGATACAGCAGATCAACTTGAAGCGGTATATCAAAACATTACAGGCAAAAAAGATATAAAAAAAGGGCAGGCTTAACACCTGTCTTTTCTTCTTTTTATAAAAGTGTGCCAGAAAGTGTGCCAAACATTTTAAAAGTGTGCCAGACTCAACCTAATTATCCCCAAGGTAGTAATTAACAAACATAGGCAGGACAAGCCTTCCCGGACTCAACTTAATTTAACCAAAAACGTTTTGGCGGTTTCCTAAACCGCGTGCCGGGGGTTCGAGTCCCTCCGGGCGCACCAGTAAAATCAAGGCTTCCGGGGTTTTCTTTGGAAGCCTTTTTGTATCTTTGGGGATAATTTGGGGATAGTATAACTTTCTTCATAGCCAATTCGCAAAATACACAAGTCTTGTAGGTTTTCATTCCATCAACCCCTTTTGTGTATTTTAGACATCTAACTCTATATATTCTTCACCGAGTGCTTCGGCGATTTCAGCCAAAAACTCTAGCGAATGAACTGGCTCACCTTTATGATTTTCTTCCCTGCTCATTTCCTCAATGTTTTCATATATTTCATAACAATCACCATCGGCTCCAATATCTGTATGCACAATTCAATCCTGGCTTGCAGAAAAGCATATTCTAGCGGTTTGAATTATTTTCATAACCAATGACTTTAAGACAAAATTTAAAGCACCTTACGGGCGATTCTATGATGTGCTTTTTCTTGCATTTGTCCCCCTCCCGTAGATGCTTATTGGTTCGTTGGGCAGCGGCCATATATTAACTTTTTCCTATAAACGCACTATATAAGAACCGTCATCGGAATGCTTTGTCAATATACTATGACCTATTTTATTCAATTTTTATCTCTGGGCATAAATGCTAACATCAATGCCCCTACACTTTGTCCACTCCGCAACTTTGCCGGTAATTATTACAGGCTTTTTCTTCATTTGAGCCAGATTTTCTGCTCCTGACATAAGCATAGCCAGGCGTAGTTCATGTATGATTCCATCTATTTTACTCAATAGCGCTTCCTCAGATTTTTCCATTAACTCTTTTAAAAAAGGTTTTGCTATTCCGGCTAGAAATGCGCCTAATGTTATTGCTTTTGCTACATCTATTCCTGTTTTCAGCCCTCCGGATGCTATTATAAAGATTGGTAAGCCGAGTCCAAGACCTTCCAATAGACTAACTGCTGTTGGGATTCCCCAATTGAGCATCTCATTACTGATTTCTCGGCCAGAACGCATACTTTCAATAGCAATAAAATTGGTACCGCCTTGACCACCAACATCTACATACCTTACCCCCATATTATAGAGGGTAGCGATTGTTTCACCGGAAAGACCTGACCCCACTTCTTTGATGATTACAGGAACATCAAGTGCAGAAACCACTTCGCTGATGTTGGTGATAATTCCGCTAAAGTCCCTATCCCCTTCCGGCATCGCTAACTCTTGGGGAATATTTAGGTAAAGCTGTAAGCCATCTGCTGAAATCATTTTTACCGCTGCTGCTGCCTGTTCTGGCGGTGCTCCTGCGTTTAAATTAGCCAGGATAACACCGTTAGGGTTTTCCTGTCGCGCTATTTCATATGTCTGCTTTACTTCACTATTTTCCAGTCCGGACATCTGTGAACCAACTGCCATAGCTATACCGGTTTGTCGTGCGACCCTAGCCAGACTTCTATTTATATTCATTACCGAGGGGTGTCCTCCGGTAATCGCATTAATTAGCAATGGTGCTTGAAGTTTTTTGCCCATAAAAAAACAAGTAGTATCAATATTGTCTAATTTAAGAGAGGATAGTGAATTATTTATCAAATAGATGTCTTCGAAACCATTAGTGATTCCCGGTTGTCCTAGTTTTAGAGCATATTCTATATGATCTAGTTTTCGTTGTTGCCTTAGCATTCCACCAAACCTCCCCGAGCCAACTAGCTATTGATTATAAAAATTTGATTTTCGTAAAATGATGCTAACAATTGACATTGTTCTATTATATCACTCTTTAGAATATATTTTTTGCTCTCTCGTATTCTACTTTTTAAATAAGGTAATACGCCAAATATAAACATAAATATATTTTATTGGCAATGTGAGGTAACCAATTGACCACAAATAGAATATTATTAATTAAACATCAAAGAGGAGGCATGAAAATGCTTGATAAAATGCCACAAAAGTGTATGCAACCAGATGTATCCTATTTCAAAACCGGCACCGAGGCAGAGTGCACCAATATGCCAGTTGGGCCAGTTCCGATAACAACTGGCGCTGTAGCGAAAGTACCGGTTGTGCTTGCTGAATTGACTGTGCAGGTTAACGTCGACTCCACTATTACCTTGCCCGAACCAGCTTATGAAGTTAAGCAAATTAAAAAGAAACTAAAACTAACCCAGTGCATACTTGCGCAAAATACTAATAAGTTGTTTTTGAAAGGGTTTGTCCGTAAAAATATCGATTATTCAACACGCGAGGGTTCTAATCACGAAGGATTTTGCGGAGATATTCGTCACTGCACCGTGGATGTTCCCTGGTCCTGCGTAACACCTATTGTTTATAACGTTACCCCACCGGCACCGGCCATCTCCAATGTAACTGAAGAGTTTCAGTATTTAAGAAAAGGAGAACTTGGCCCTGAATTTGCTGAAAAAGACTTTTTAGCGTCCGGAGACTTTTCTGAATTTAACCAGGTGAGTACAGAGTACTTTAATGAACTACCGTTTTGTGAATTAATCAGTGCTACCATCACAGAGTTCGATGAATTCCTTTGCCGTAAGCGCCCGCATGGCGTAAAGGTTCCCTTTGAAGAATTCGAATTCAGGATGATTGAAGAAAAAATGGTTATCGACCTTACTCTTAAAGTACTGCAAAAACGTCAGGTAGCAATTGCTGCTGTCGGTGATACTGAAGGTGTTGCAGTGTGTAGGGACGTCAAGTAGCCAATACGAACTCTATCTAGAAAAGGGTTGAGCTTTGCACTTGTGCTGTAAAAAACAAATGGACCAAGATGACTGTATCTTGGTCCATTTGTTATAGCAAAGGCAACTAAAAACCGTTTGTATATTGTAATTAACTGTCTGATGCTTCGAGCTATATTATAATTTGAAACTTATACGTAACGTCATTAATGTTTGATGAATATTCTAAAGACAAAGTTATAACCAAATAGTCAGCAATTCTCTTACCAATTTTTTCTTATCCATACCTCCAGTACCCTAAGGTCAAAAAAATTTCGAGTAAAAAAGGCAATAAACAACCACATGATACGAGGAGGGATATTAATGACTTTTATGCCGGTATCTACTGAATCCGATACGCCGGCCAAGAAACAGTGTCAACCTACGGATGATACAAATGTCAAAATTAACTCAATAGCAGTAATGGTATGTCAGGGAGAGAGCTGCATTCTTTCCAATGATTTTAACCAACTAGATTTCCATGAGGAAATGGAGCAAGCTTCTGGTAAAGATTTTTTGCAGGATAAGCCTGCCAGTGAGCCAGGTTCACCTGAAAAAGAAAAAGATCTAGCTAGCGAAGATGAACTGTTCCCTGAAGCTAGTGTTGAAGTTAACAATATTAACGTAAATGTGAACCGCTTTATGGTCCACGATAGGGGATCTAATAGTCAGGTTGGTTGCAGTTCGAGTAAAGATTCTTTGCAGGATAAGCCTACCAGTGAACCGGGCCTACCTGAAAAAGAGAAAGATCTAGCGAGCGAAGATGAACCGCTACCTGAAGCTAGTGTGGAAGTTAACCTTACTAACGCGAATTTAATCCAGTGCCCGGTCCGCGAAAGGCAGGAAATAATTAATGGACAGGATAATTGCAGACGCGAAGTGCAGGAGGAGTATGCTAGTAAACAGCTAAACATACCGGGAAAGGATAAAAATGTAAATCTGAAACAACGGCAGCAGGCTAGTATCAAAATTAACCATATTTGTGCAGGTGTGAGCCAGTATCCGGGTCGTTTATATCAGGAAATACTTACCACCCCTGCCCGCTGCCGAAAGGAGACGTGTGAACAGCCAAGGCAAGTTACTATGCCGCTTATTGATAGTGCAACATTGGAAAAGGCAAACACCGATAATGAAGTATTTGATGAGGTAGGTGAAAGAAAAATAATGCAGCCTGTTTTTGAGCAAGTTCCAGAAAATGAAAATAACACGGGCGGGGAAGACTCGAATTCAGCTGTATTAATTAGCCGGAAGGATTTGAACTTACCGCGGGAAGTAACAAATAAACAAGCAACCAATAAAGAGGTAGCTTCTGAGGAAGGAACCAACGAAAAAGTAAATGAAGTGACAAACGAAGGAGTAACGAGTAGGGAAGTATCTGATATAGAGGGTGCCGAGCTGTTAGATATGGGAAGTCAAGATGATTCTTATTTAGAAGAAAGTGTTATTAAACAAGAAGAAATTATTGAACAGAAAACAATTAATGTGGTCTCAGAACAGGATAGTATTGAATATACAAATGATGCCGATAAAAGCTTGCATCCAAAGAACGGGCAAATAATTAAAGGTGATTATTGCAGGCAGAAACAAAGGCCGCAAAATATTATTTTAGCTCTATTGCTTATTACTGGCATGTTTTTCTTGCGTTTCAAAATATAATGTAAATTCTCGAAGGAGTTTTAACAGGTCAGTAGAAATTAATACTAATATCTCCGAGCCGGGTATCCTACCCAAAAAATGTTATTATCATTAATAAGTCTGGGTGGCTTTTACCTGACCCATGACGCTACTAATCCTGATGCCATCTCTACCCTGCGTTGGAGAAGGGGCGGGACGCCAAGCCCTTTGCCGTAATGTGTCGGGATACGGCTGCTGTTTAAAAAAATTGTGAGGCCGGCGCACGTGAATTAGAATTGTTATCTTCTGCCCAGGCGCTTATCGTCATCTTGCCAAAAAAATATTTAGCAGAGCGGTCTGGCTGGGCTACTACCGCAAGAGCTGGCGCCCGGCCTGCAGACGCTGGGCGTGATGCTGCCCTACACGCTGCTGCACCACCTTTTGTTTAGCGGTCCTTTTGAGGCGCTGATTTTAGGCGTGGGCGGTGAGATGAAAAATAGTTTTTGCCGATCCCCTGTATCTGGCCAACCAAGGCAAATTTTTGGTGGTGGCGGCGGCTACAGAGGCAGATGCGCTATTAAGTTATTTACAGGAAGAGCTTCTGCGGGAGAGCCTGCTATCATTGGTGAGATCCAGCCCGGGGAGGGGAATGTTTCTTGAAAACGGTGCTGGGCGGGATTAGAAGGCTGAACATGATGGCCGGGGCCCCCTTGCCCCGGATCTGTTGAGGCTTTTGTCTTGACTCCTCTTTGACCCGTGCCTTGCCTGTGCTGTGCATATATTGGATGTTAAAGGCGGTTACAAAGACGTAAAAAAGCTTTATAATATAAAGCACGTTAGCCATCAGATTTATCGAATATAGGGTGGGGTGAATGCTGTGAATGCAGAGAGCTACAAGATGCTGGAGTCTATGAGCAAAAAAGAATTGATCTTGTTATTGGAGGATATGACTAAGCGCTGGCTAGCGCACGATGGAGTTTGGTTTCAGTGTGTGGAATTTAGCAGCGGCATGGAAGATGCCGTCGAAATGGATGCTCTGTCCTGGCAAAGGTTTGCTGTAATAGAAGCCGGCCGGATCATGAAACTGCACCACATCAAGCCTGACGGTGGCCTTTCCGCCTTGAAAAAAGCGCTTAAGTTAAGAGGCTATGCCTTCCTTAATGATTATGAAATAATTGATACCGGAGAAAATATAATGACCTACCGGATAAATACCTGCCGGGTTCAAAGTGTTAGGGAATGGAAAGATATGGAGCACTTCCCCTGTAAGTCGGTAGGTATTCAGGAGTACTCTAACTTTGCCAAAACGATAGACCCCAGAATTAAGACGCGCTGCATTACCTGCCCCCCGGATGAGAAGCCGGATGGCTATGTTTGTGCCTGGGAATTTACATTGCAAGAGGAGTAAGTGTGTATTAATAATAAGCCGCATATTCCCCGGCGCTAAAAATTATTTTACCCTTTAACCTGCTCAATGACTCGGCGATAAAATTCTTGCCAGGACTTAGCAAGATGGTCTAAGCCCGGCAAGTCAGGTGGGACGGTTAGATTTAAGTTGCCTTTACGTACAGTCTTAGCTTTATTAGACCGTGTTTTTTTATTCCTTTTAGCGTTCTTGTTGTGGGACATACTTATTTTCCTCCCGTATTTTAATACAGAGTGAAGCCTAAACCCCGATCCACTCTTTACGTAGGGCAAAGATATCCCGGAGTTCACTGGTGGGTATTTCCGTAATCCAGGTTTCTCCCCCACCGACGATCAGCTCGTTTAGACCGGACTTGCGCTCGATCATTTCGTCGATGCGCTCTTCCATTGTGCCCAGGCTGATAAACTTATGAACCAGGACATTTTTTGCCTGACCGATTCGGTGCGATCGGTCAGTAGCCTGGTTCTCTACTGCCGGATTCCACCACCGGTCAAAGTGAAAAACATGGTTGGCGGCGGTCAGGTTGAGGCCCAGCCCCCCTGCTTTCAGGGATAGAATAAAAACATTGCAGGCCGCCCGGTCAGACCGGGGCGTTTCCTGAAAGCGCGCGATCATGTCATCCCGCTGTTTCCTAGCTGTGCCGCCGTGCAGAAAGAAGGCCTGCTCGCCTAGTTCTTTTTCCAGAACATACTGAAGCAGGTGGCCCATTTTAACGAATTGGGTAAAAATCAAGCAGCGGTCCCCTTCCTGGCGTAACTCTTCGACCATTTCCAGCAAACGCTGAATCTTATTGGAGCGCTCTCTAATATCTGACGGGATGTCTTCTTTCAGTAACAGCGCCGGGTGGTCACAGATCTGCTTTAACCTGGTTATCGCCGAAA
Source organism: Desulfotomaculaceae bacterium (assembly GCA_028702435.1). Classification (GTDB taxonomy): domain Bacteria; phylum Bacillota; class Desulfotomaculia; order Desulfotomaculales; family Pelotomaculaceae; genus MVQL01. Next base: position 8,585 of record JAQVOX010000045.1, read on the forward strand.
GGATCCGGCCCCGGCGGGCTATGCTATTTACATCCTCTAATTGCTCAAAAAGCTCATGTATAACATTTTCGTAGAGGGAGGCCTGCTCCAGAGTTAGTGGAATGTAGTCTTTAAGTTCCTGCTTTGCCGGCAGGTCCAATTCAATGGCCGGGTCACTTTTTAGACGCCGCAGTAGAAAGGGCCGGATCAGGCGCTGTACCCGCTCGATGTCCTGCCGGTCTTTTTTGCGTTCGATTACCCTGACGAACCGGCGGCTGAACTCCCCACCGCTGCCTAAGTAGCCGGGGTTGATGAAATCGAAGATGGACCAAAGTTCGGTCAGGCGGTTTTCCATCGGGGTCCCGGTCATGGCCACGCGGTGGCGGCCGGTAAACTTGCGGACGGCAGTAGCCTGCTTGGTATAGGCGTTTTTGATATTCTGGGCTTCATCCAGGCAAATGCAGTCCCACTCTATTGAGCAAAACTCTGCTTCATCCAAGTGCGTCAGATTATAAGAAGTGATCACCAGGTCCACTTCCGCCACCGCAGGTGGAAAATCCTCCCCCCGTGCGCGCCGCGGTCCATAGTGGAGGTATACCTTCAGCCCGGGAGCAAACCGCTCCAACTCCTTTTTCCAGTTGCCCAGGACAGAGGTCGGGCAGATCAAAAGGGAAGGTAGTGTTTTACCTTCGCTCTCCTTTACTTTAAGCAGGTAGGCAATCCACTGGATGGTTTTCCCCAGACCCATGTCATCAGCCAGACAGCTCCCCAGACCGAAGCGGCGCAGAAAGAGCAGCCAGGATGCTCCTGTTTTTTGATAGTTTCTGAGCTGACCCTGAAAAGTAGCAGCGGTTTCCACTACGGGCACGGTAGATAGGTGGTTTAGTTGCTCCACCATCTGGGCCAGTTGTCCGCTGAGCTCCAGTTCGATTCGCAGCGCTTCCTCTGCGCCGGGCTCTTGTTCTTCCTTTTCTGGTAGAGCGGGAGAGTCGGCCAGGATGTGCATATGTAAAATTTCACCAAGGGGCAGCCCTTTATGCTTGCGCACAAACTTATGTATCTTTTTCAAGAGTGCCGGATCCAGTTGGACCCACTTGCCCCGGATCTGTATTAGCCGCCGTTTCTTTTCCGCGAACTGGCGGAATTCTTCCTCGGTCAGCTCCAGGTCGCCGATAGCCAGGTTCCAGTCGAACTGGACGATCTGGTTAACGCCGACACAGCTTTCCCCCCAGGAGCCAACGGAGGAGCGGGTCTTGACTTTCAAGGAGGGCTTGAGCTTTTGTACTTCTTCCCACCACTTGGGCAGTAAGACTGTGTACCCGGCCCGCGCCAGCTGGATGCTGCCGGTGCTGAGAAATTCCCAGGCGTCCGCTTCGCTGAGTTCGCGGCCCAGGATTGCCTGTCCCTCCGGTTGGTCCTGGCCGGCATCAGGAGGGACCGCCAGCTCCGGCAAGATACTGGTCCATCTTTTTAAATCCCGGCCGACCTGATCCTGGTGCTCCAGCCAGGCTGCCGGAATATTTGCGCCGGCGCCGTGATCAGCAGGTTCCCAGTAAGCTATTTTATTCGGGTTTTTTTTGTCTTGTAAGATTATATTAAACCGCCAGTTGTCGTTATCTGCATCAGGTTCAGCCAGCTCAAGACACGTCTTAAAGGGGGTTTTATTTAAATTCCAGCCGATCACTTCCAGCCATTCTTCTTCATTACCGGTAAAATTAAACTGCAGGCCCTGACCAGGCTGGAGCAGTGGATAGGTCCCGGTAACAACCTCCCAGGCCTGCTTGATATCCTGATTCTGCTCGATCAGCTCATTAATGACCAGGTCCGCCCACTCTTGAAGGTACGGGATACCTGACCGCTTTTTAGTAAATTCACTGTCGTCAGGCCAGTCAATAAGCCATCCCCTTTGGCCTTCCCGCCACCGCTCAAAATCCGGTCGCCAAAGCCCGGCGGCTAAAGTTTCCTTGATTTTAGGGGCAATTTCTCGCAGCTTAATGATCTCCTCGCTCCATTGCCAGTGTAAGGTTCCCACCCAGATTGTTTCCGTAAAAAAATCCAGCGCTGCCCGGGGGGGGAGTTTAATTACAAACCGGTCATTGTAATTGCAAATGTCAATGAATGTACCGTAGAAGGAGGTCTGGTGCCTGGCAAAAAGGCAGAACTTTAGCTCTTTGGTCAGGATGCTTGATTGATAATAATGATGGTCTTCATGATCACCCCAAATTAGAAAACCTTCACCGGAAAGCCACTCGGTACTGATCTTGATCGGTTTTATGGTCATGATGAAATTAAACTTCCTTTTCGCAGTTCATCCTGGAAGGCCTTCATGCGCGCATGGTGGTCAGCTAGCTGTGAGATATAAGCGTTCCAATCACTAATCTTCTTTTGCTTTTTATAAATGGTCCGAAGTTTCTTTAGTATTTTGACTGCACTCTGGTAAGCCTTCCGGTTTCTTCCTTCAATTAATCTGACTACCCACTGGTGGTAAAGCGGTAAGAGGGCTGCGGGTTCACGGGCTTCTACCAGGTGCGCTTCTTCTTTTATTGCTTCCTCAGCGGAGGCAGACCAATAGCAGGCGCGTAATTCCGCCCAATCCTGGTAACGCTTTGTATGAAGCAGTAATTCTGCGTAGTACTCCAGGCTGTGCGGCAGCCACAACTTTATCATCTGAATAAATTTTTCTGCATCAGGACTTCTTTCCGCCGCGTAGACACAGTATTCGAAAATCTCCTCAAGATCATCCCGGTTATTTTCCATCCCGGGTGCGAGCCAGTTAAGCCACTGGTAAAGCTGGTCCCATTCTTCAGTCGTATAAAAAAAGTTCAGATAATAATGTAAATCATCTAACCTGGGATAATCCAACTGTTGTAGGATAATCAAGGCCTCATCTGCTTGCTCTGCTTGAAATTTGAAATGAGCCAGCCCAATGGCAGCATTGTAATAGTGCCGGTGATTTTTGGCGGCTTTTTTCATTATCTCTTCCAGACGGGCTATTTCTGTTTTCAGCCATTTAGGGTCATAGCAAAAAATAGGATACATACAGCGGTAGATTAACAGCCAGTCGAAAAGAGGGTTGTTTCGTTGAAACAGACGGTTTCGGATTATCTCCAGGGCCTTTTGCAAAAACGGCATAAATTTTTCATAATGGGCCTGGTGCACGTCTATCGGAAATTTTTCTACCAGATCTTTCTCATAACCCTCAATAAAGTAGTGTTCCCAGTGTAATTGATCATATTTCCAGCTGGCTTCTTCCAGCCGGGTAAGAATAAAAAGAGTGGCGAATGCCTGGTATAAGGTCTGGAATTTCTCTGACCAGCCAATGCAGTGGACATTAATTTTCTTCTGAAATTCATCGTATACTTTATAAAAATGGTTATAGTATTCGTGGTCAATAAAAGGTTTAAAATATCGTTTTACAGATTGACGGACCTGTTCATATTCCTGCTCAAATATATCGTACCAGACCTCAATAGGTCCCTCCGGCGTGGGCTTTATTTTACCGGCAATTATTTTGCCGGATAAGTTGGCCTGTTTTTTGGTAGGCGCTTGCTTTGTCTGTGCATCCGGCCGGGGTGTATTAATTTTAGTATAGATATGAAAAAATGTAGCAGCAATGTGTTTGCAATAATTTTTTTTCTGACACGTGCAAGTACTGTTAGTAAAATCGTTAAGATAGATTAATACTGAATATGGCTGGGAGCCGTTCACCGTTGAGGAAATCATGGATTTATTGTATTCAATCTGCTTGACGTGGTTTTTTTTATGATAGTCAAGTCCTTGCTTAATTACGTCCCGGGATAAGTACCTGTAAATTTTCTCAGCTAACTCCGTCAATTGTCTGCTGGAAATTTCATCGCTCATTAATTTCCCTCGATTTTCGTATTCAACTTAAATTATACTAGATATTTTATTTGTCAACAATGATTATCAAGGTGTGTAAACCGGTTTCCCGCAGGTTGTTGTCAATCGTTATCTCTCATGCTATAATAGCCGTATATTGCAATAGATAAACAGTTTTAGCTTGATTAAAGGAGCAGGTATTGGTGGACCACGCTTGTTACATGCGTGAGGCCTTGACTGAAGCTGAGGCGGCTTATGCCGTGGGAGAGGTGCCGATTGGCGCAGTTGTGGTTATGGACGGTGAAATTATCGGGCGGGGGCATAACCTGCGCGAGACCTTGAAAGATAGCTCGGCCCATGCGGAAATGCTGGCGCTAAGGGAAGCGGCAGTTCGTGTTGGTGATTGGCGGTTAAATGGCTCCGCCATTTATTCCACGATCGAGCCATGCCCTATGTGTGCCGGGGCAATGGTACAATTCCGGGTTAAGACACTGGTTTATGGTGCATCTGATCCTAAAGCAGGTGCTGTTGATTCGGTGATTGATGTGGTCAGACAGCCACGCTTCAATCACCAGGTTGAGGTTGTAGCCGGAGTTATGGAGGAGGAGTGCCGGGCTATTATACAGCGTTTCTTTAGGGCATTGAGGGGTAAAAAAGCTTCCGGAGAGATGGCCGAGTTGGTCGAAGGCGCTCGACTCGAAATCGAGTAGGCTGTGATGAGCGGTCTCTAGGGTTCGAATCCCTATCTCTCCGCCATATCAATAAAGCCAGGGGTTTCGCGTTTGGACGCGAAACCCTTTTTGATCAAAAGCTTAGTAGAAGTTTTATTATATTTTTCTAACATCCAATATTTATGCGGGTGAAAATTCTTTTTAGTAGAAACTTTTATTAATATGTCGGAATTTGTTGCATTAAATAAAGAAAGGAGTAATAGTGATGGACAAGGTTCTTATTATGCCCTGTCTGGATATGAAAGACGGAAGAGTCGTTAAAGGAGTGAATTTTGTAGATCTAAGAGATGCTGGCGACCCGGTGGAATGCGCTAGGATTTATTGTGAGAATGGCGCTGATGAACTAGCTTTTTTAGACATTACCGCTTCTATAGAAAAGAGGAAGAATGCTTTAGAGGCTGTTCGGCGGGTTGCTCAGGTGACAACCATCCCATTTACGGTGGGCGGAGGTATTAGTTCTATTGTAGATGCTGAAAAAGTATTGGAAGCGGGAGCTGACCGCGTTTCTATCAGTAGCGCGTCTTTCCGCAATCCTGGATTAATTGACCAAGTTGCTGCAAAATTTGGTTCCTCCCAGCTAGTCGTGGCTATTGATGTAGATCAAAATTCGGCCTGCCCTTCCGGTTATGAAGTATATATTGAGGGTGGTAGAACCGCTACCGGAAAAGATGCCATTGAGTGGGCACGGGAGGCAGAAACCCGTGGCGCCGGGTATATACTGCCGACTAGCAGAACCTGTGACGGAGCAAAAACCGGGTATGATATTCCACTTATCCGTGGTATTAAGGAAGTGGTAAAGGTTCCGGTCATCGCCTCAGGCGGCGCGGGCACAATGGAGCATTTTTTAGAAGCTGCCCAAAAAGGGAAAGCTGATATCCTTCTGGCGGCATCTGTTTTCCATTTCGGTGAGATTAATATTCAAGACTTGAAAAAATATCTCAATGACAAAGGAGTTAAAACGAATTAATTACATATTAATAAAC
>JAQVOX010000046.1 GCA_028702435.1 Desulfotomaculaceae bacterium
TAAATTAAGTTTTTCCGGCGAAGGAATTAAGACCGCTGCTGTTGACTGTGGTGGGAATTTTGTGCAATCGATTAATAAGATGATCGAGCGGGCGGTTGTGGCTGCCAAACGTGAGGGTGTAATCAAAGAAATACACTCTGAGGAAGGAGCGATAGCCGGGGCTGCCAGGGAAGCGCTGTCCCAACTGATTCCAAAGGCTATCGGACTAAATGTTGGCGGCAAGATTGGTATTGCCCGTAAGGATGACCATATCAGTGTAGCCGTGTTTTTTGGTGTGGGGCTTTTACACCTGGACGAGGTAGCAATCGGACTCGGACACAGGGCAGTCCCAAACGCAAAATAATTGCCACTTACCGGAGATGGGGAGGACTTAAAAATATTATTGCCCTAACAGTCAGGCATATGCTAATATAATAAATATTTACAGTTAAGTAGGATGGTAGGTTGGATTTTTGCTTTAAGGGAAAAACCTTACAGTCGATGCGGGGGATTAATGAAGTACGGTAGTACGGCAGGAGGCGATAAGTAATGTTCTTATGGTCTGGTTAAGCATTCCTGCTTAGGAATGCTTTTTATATTTTTTAATGGATAGTATAAAAGATAAATAATTTTCTATACAAAATTATGAGGTGGTGTAAGTAATGATCATCGTCATGGATCATCAGGCAAATGACGATCATATAGAAGCTGTATTAGCCCGGCTGGAAAAGTTGGGCTTGCAGATTCATCTCTCCCAGGGTGTTGAGCGCACTATTATTGGCGCTATTGGAGATAAAACAGGGCTTAAGGACATTAGTTTGGAAGCTATGCCCGGGGTAGAAAAGATCGTGCCTATTCTTCAGCCATATAAACTGGCCAGCAGGGCTTTTCATGAAGAGGGAACTCTCATTCGGGTGGGCGATCTGGAAATAGGTGGCGACACCATTCATGTGATGGCCGGACCCTGTGCGGTGGAGAGCAGTGCCCAGCTTCTGGAGACAGCGAAAATTGTTAAAGAGGCCGGCGCAACCATGCTCAGAGGAGGCGCCTTTAAACCAAGAACTTCTCCTTATTCCTTTCATGGACTGGAGGAGGAGGGCTTAAAGCTTTTAGTCGAGGCCAGGGAGGCAACCGGCCTTTTGATTGTGACAGAAGTCATGGATGTGCGCACCTTGCCAATGGTCGCTGAGTATGCCGATATCTTACAAATTGGCGCCCGTAATATGCAGAATTACTTCCTGTTGCGGGAGGTAGCCAAGGTGGATAAGCCGGTGATGTTAAAGAGGGCTCCCTCGGCAACCTTCGAAGAGTGGCTGATGGCAGCAGAATATATTATGGCTGGTGGCAATTATAACGTTATTTTATGTGAGCGCGGCATCCGCAGCTTCGAGAATTATACCAGGAACACGCTGGATTTGTCTTCCGTCCCGGCAATAAAACACCTTTCCCACCTTCCGGTAATAGTAGACCCGAGTCATGCCACCGGCAAGTGGCGCTTTGTCCCGGCTATGGCCAAAGCAGCTATAGCCGCCGGCGCCGACGGCTTATTGATCGAAGTACACCCTAATCCACCGGAGGCTTTGTGCGATGGGCCCCAGTCACTTACCCCGGATAACTTTTACACGCTGATGTCAGATTTGAAACAGCTTGCAGCAGCATTGGGGAGGAAGCTTTCTTGACAACGGAATTTAACCGGGTGGCCATCATTGGTGTCGGCCTAATCGGGGGTTCCCTGGGCATGGCGTTGCGCGCGCGGGGACTGGCCGGTGAGGTGATCGGTTCGGGTTCACGTGCGGAAAATTTGCGCTTGGGCGTCGAGCTGGGTGCGATAAACCGTTTTACCGATTCAATTAAAGCAGGAGTAGCAGGGGCTGAGCTTGTAATAATTGCCACCCCGGTAAGCGCTACAATAACAATACTGCGGGATATTATACCTTACCTTTCACCTGGCGCGGTAGTGACTGATGTAGGAAGCACAAAGGGCGTTATCGTTCGTGCAGCGGAAAAGCTTATGCCACCCGGGATCACTTTTGTCGGCGGACACCCAATGGCCGGAACAGAAAGGGCCGGGGTCCGGGAGGCCGACCGTTACTTGTTTGAAAATGCCTTTTATATCATTACCCCTCACGCTAACACACCTCCTGAAGCAATAGACGTGGTGAAAAAACTAGTCGTCGGTGTGGGTGCAAAAATCATTGAGATGGAGCCGGAAAGGCATGACCTAGCAGTTGCCGCAGTTAGCCACTTACCTTATTTTATGGCCGTATCACTGGTCAATACTGTTGCTCATATGCCCGGCAGTAATGAAATTTTGCCTCTTGCCGCCAGCGGGTTCCGGGACACTTCCCGGATAGCTGCAAGCAGTCCGGGAATGTGGCGGGACATTTTTCAGTCGAACCGGGAACAGCTGCTGGCCATGATCAGGCGCTTCCGTTCGGAAATCAGCCTGTTTGAAAGCTTTATTGCTGAGGAGGATGGAGAAGCTGTCGAGGAAAAAATGGAAAGTGCGAGAGAAGTTCGTTCCGGCCTGCCGTCAAAGGCAAGCCGGTATCTAACCAGCCTTTATGAGATTGTGGTTACCGTACCCGACCGGCCGGGTATAATTGCTGCTTTGGCTACTCCCCTGGCTGATGCAGGAGTTAATATTTGCGATATAGAAATCCTGCGGGTGCGTGAGGGTGATGGCGGCACAATCAGGGTCGGCTTTTCTGCGCAAGAGGAACAAAACAGAGCAGTGCGTGTTCTTCAAGAGCAAGGGTACCAGGTCAGGAAAAGGTAGATACAATGGGGGGAGCAAAAATAGCCATAATTAGTGATCTGCATGTAGCGCCTGCCGTAGCGCTCAAAGGCACAGTGGCGGCGCCCGGTGACAAGTCAATATCCCACCGGGCAGTAATGCTGGGGTCCCTGGCTGAAGGGGATACAGTTATAGAAAACTTTCTGCCCGGGGAAGACTGTTTATCCACGATTAGCTGTTTTAGGAAGCTGGGCGTAGAAATAGTAGGTCCAGAGCGCGGCAAGGTGAAAATACTAGGACGGGGCTTTTGGGGCCTGGCGGAGCCGGATGATGTTCTGGACGCAGGAAACTCCGGAACAACAATCCGGCTGCTCCTGGGAATCCTAGCCGGCCAGCCTTTTTTTAGCATAGTTACCGGTGACGACTCCCTGCGGCAGCGCCCCATGGCTCGCGTCGCCAGACCACTGGCCCTGATGGGGGCCCGGATGTTGGGCAGACAGGGGGGTAGCCTGGCCCCATTAGCCGTACAGGGGGGGGGGTTAAAGCCTATCGATTATAAAAGCCCGGTCGCAAGCGCCCAGGTAAAGTCATCGATACTTTTGGCAGGCCTTTTTGCGGACGGGGTCACTACTGTAGGTGAGCCGTTTCGCTCCAGGGACCATACCGAGAGGATGCTCAAGTATTTTGGTGCTAATGTGGAGATATCAGGAAATAAGGTTCGGGTAACTGGTCATCCCCGCCTCAAGGGGCAAAGGGTACTTATTCCTGGTGACATTTCGTCGGCAGCGTTTTTAATGGTAGCGGCCTCCATCGTTCCAGGCTCCGATCTGACCATACCGTCTGTTGGCATAAACCATACCAGAAGTGGAATCTTAGATGTCCTACTGGAGATGGGCGCGGGCATTGAGCTGGTCCATCAGCGGGAGGAAGGAGGGGAGCCGGTTGCGGATATTAGGGTTCGTTATACCGGTAAGCTTGCCGGTATAACAGTTGCAGGTGAGACCATCCCCCGGCTAATCGATGAAGTTCCAGCTCTGGCAGTAGCCGCAGCTGTGGCTGAGGGAACCACGTACATTAAGGACGCCGCTGAATTGAAAGTGAAAGAGAGTGACCGTATTGCCACTGTTGTGACATTACTGCACCGGTTTGGGGTCGATGTGGAAGAACTGCCTGAAGGCCTCCTCGTACGGGGTGGGCGGCCCCTCAAGGGAACTATATGTGAAAGCCAGGGCGACCACCGCATTGCGATGGCGGCTGCTATAGCCGGGCTGGTAGCAAAAGGGGAAACAGTGGTACGTGGAGCGGAATGTATTAATGTCTCTTTTCCCGGGTTTGCTAGTGTATTAAAAAATATTCAAGAGTAAATAATAAAATCTGGAAAGGTTTCTCTTTTCCAGATTTTTATTTATATGAGGCTCACTAAATACTTTTTCAAATACAATCATGTATTTATGCTTATAAAAAAGGAAAAAACTTTACTTTATCGAAATAATTAATTCTATTTATATAATTTCGGATATAATTATTTTATTATGCTATTGAAAGTATGCCGGTGGCCTGCTTTCGAGCACATTTGGAGGAGGCTATGGATTCAAGACCGAACATTGCCATTGCTATAGACGGACCAGCCGGGTCTGGTAAGAGTACAGTGGCGAAGAGGGTGGCAGAAGAACTTGGTTTTTTATACATAGATACGGGTGCGATGTACCGGGCCATTACTTTAAAGGCGTTACGTGCCGGTGTTGATCTTGATGATATGGATGCCCTGGGCGAAGTGGCGGCAACTGCTTCGGTGGAACTTGTAGCCGGACCTGACCGCAGCCTGAAGGTATTATTAGATCAAGAAGACGTAACTGAAGAAATCCGCAGCCCGTATATATCTAGAAGCGTTTCTCTAGCTGCCAAGGTTCCTGAAGTAAGAAAGCGCCTGGTGGAACTGCAGCAGGCTATGGCTAAACAAGGTGGAGTGGTAATGGAAGGCCGGGATATTGGAACAGTAGTGCTTCCTGATGCCCAAATCAAAATTTATCTAATTGCTTCTCCAGGAGAAAGGTCGCGAAGACGTCTGAAAGAATTATCAGCAAAAGGCTACCAAATTGACCGGCGCCAGATGGAAGCAGAAATACTTGAGCGTGATCAGCTTGATACAACCAGAAAAATGGGCCCGCTGACTCCGGCTCCCGATGCGTTAACTATTGACTGTACTTATCTCTCTATTGAAAAGGTAGTGGAGCTGATCATTGACCGGGTTTCGGCGGGGGGGTAGTACCGGTTGTTCTACTACCTTGCGCGGTTTATTTGCCGGGTAATTTTGGTTTTAAAACGTTGGGAAGTGCGTGGAGAGGCAAACCTGCCTATGTCGGGCGGGTTGGTTCTGGTTGCCAACCACACCAGTTATTGGGATCCGGTTGTGGTTGGCTGTGCTATTAACCGTAGAGTTAATTTTATGGCTAAAGCAGAGCTTTTTGACAACCAATTGCTCAATCCAGTAATCCGTGCGCTGGGCACTTTTCCAGTCAGACGGGGTGGCACTGACCGGGCGGCGATTCGCAAAGCCTTAGCTCTTCTCGAAGAAGGTCAAATTGTGGGGGTTTTTCCTGAGGGTACCAGAAGCCAAAACGGGGAACTGCAAAAGCCTCACCTGGGTGCGGCGATGCTGGCGCTAAAGACGGGTGTGCCTATATTACCGGTAGCCATTAGAGTTGCCAAAGGGCATTTTATAAAAATAAATATAGGCAAACCAATAATTTACCCGGCTACCGTAAGGGCCTCACGGGCTGAGCTGGAAAAAGCCAGTAATATGATCATGTCACAAATTGCTGCTTTATTAAAAGAAAACAAAAGGAATTATTTTTAAATATAAATTAAGAAGGAAACCACAGGTATTACAGCGAATGTAAATATGTTTGATTAAATACTGCGTTGGTGGTAATGTGTTGTTATGCAAGTATTCTTAGCAGAAAAAGCCGGTTTTTGTTTTGGAGTGAACAGAGCTATTGAAATGACACGGGCTGCTGTATTAGAGAGAGCCGGTCCAGTTTATACTATCGGCCCTTTAATTCACAACCCGCAAGTAATGGGCTGCTTGACTGAGCTGGGCCTAAGGGAAATTTCAGATCTGGACGTAGCGGAAAACGACGGCATCTTGGTCATCAGATCACATGGTGTTGGACCGGCTGTTATCGAGGCAGCACAGGCTCGTGGGTTGAAGATTGTTGATGCTACTTGTCCTTTTGTCCGCAAAGCACAGGTGCTGGCCCGGGATCTTACTGCGGAAGGTTTTCAAGTAGTAGTTTTTGGTGATAAAAACCATCCGGAAGTTTGTGGTATAAAAAGTTGGTCTCGTAATAAGGCTATTATTGTGGGAAGCCTAAAAGAAGTTGGTCTAATTGATAAATCCATTAAAATTGGTTTAATGGTGCAAACAACGCAGTCGCCGACAAGTTTTGAAGCTATTATTGAGGCTATTAAAAGGACAGGTGCGGAGTTCAAAGTTTTTAATACGATTTGCAACGCTACAGTTGAGCGGCAGAAGGCCGCCCTGGACCTTGCCCGGCAGGTTGAGATCATGATCGTGGCTGGAGGCGCAAGCAGCGCCAACACCAGGAAACTAGCCGGTGTATGCCGCGCATCAGGAACAACTACCTATCACGTCGAAACAGCCGGTGATATAGATCCGGCCTGGTTTAGAGGCGTAAAAGTAGCAGGGTTAACAGCGGGTGCATCCACACCTGACTGGATTATAGAGGAGGTTAAAAGGCGAATGATCGACAACGAAGAAATGAGCGCTAATGAAGAAATGAGCGCTAATGAAGAAATGAGCGCTAATGAAGAAATGCTTGCTAGTGAAGAAGAAATGAAAGATGCGGTTGAGGTTAAGTCACTCCGTACCGGTGAGATTGTCAAAGGAGTGGTTGTTCACGTAAGCCTGGACGAGGTAATGGTGGACGTGGGCGCGAAATCAGAAGGAGTGATCCCGATCAGGGAACTGTCCTGCTGTGATGTGAATTCTCCCCAAGATATTGTTAAGGTAGGGGATGAAATAGAAGTTTACGTTTTGAAGGCAGAGGACAATGAGGGACGGCTAATTCTATCCAAAGAGAAAGCTGATGCAGAAAAATCCTGGGTAATATTAGAAGAAGCGCTAGATACTCAGGAAGCTATTGAAGGAACTGTTCGTGAAGTGGTAAAAGGTGGCCTACTGGTAGATGTGGGAGCGCGGGCATTTTTACCGGCATCCCTGGTTGAACGGGGCTATGTTGAGGACCTCTCTAAGTATCTTGGCCAGGTGATCTCTGCACGAGTGATTGAAATTAACCGTGGCAGGAAAAAAGTGATCCTGTCGCGTAAAGCAGTACTGGACGAAGAATATGCCCGCCTGCGACAGGAAATACTGGAAACTTTGCAAGAAGGCCAGATTGTCAAAGGAATTGTCCGTCGTTTAACTCAGTTTGGAGCTTTTGTGGACATCGGTGGCGTGGACGGCCTGCTCCATGTTTCTGAAATGTCTTGGCATAGGATTAATCATCCTTCGGAAGTAGTTAAAGTTGGCGATGAACTGGATGTAATGGTACTGAGGGTTGACCGGGAAAACGAGAAGATTTCCCTAGGTTTAAAGCAGGTGCTACCAAATCCCTGGGACAGTGTCGAAGAGAATTACACAGTCGGTAGTATCATCCTGGCAAAAGTAGTTCGCCTTGCTCCCTTTGGCGCCTTTGTCCAACTGGAGCCTGGTGTTGAAGGACTGGTGCATATATCCCACCTGGCTGACCGGCACGTTGCCAAGCCGGATGAAGTGGTCACAGAAGGTGAGGAGGTAAACGTCAAAGTTCTTAGTGTCGACAAGAACGAAAAACGTATACGGCTTTCAATTAGAGAAGTGGCCAAAGAAAAACAAGAACAGGAAAAACGTGAATATTCCAGCAATGTTGGGCAAAATCCTGCAGACGAAGTGATCACCATTGGTGACATGGTTGGTAATCTTTTTGATAAGAAGGACTAATTTAAAAAACAATTAAAGCCCGGTGTAATTTAGTACAATCAAAGCATTAATTAATACTAAGCCAGGGTTAGATCACTGATCTAACCCTGGCTTTTGCTATTTAAGTCACTATACCTGTATATTTTCAGGAGAAACGGACAATCTTATATTTGTTATTTTATTATAAGAGGAGCTGATTTCTTTGGAGCGGTTTCCCATTGGTATAACGTTGTTACTATTGGCATCAGTTGCTATTTACCTCGGGCTGGCCCAGCGCGCTCTCGACCGCATGAGACTTTCTGACCGGGGCGCGCTAGTAGTAATTGCCGCTATTATTCTTGGTAGTTTTATTAATATTCCATTATCTTTTGTTCCTTTTAACACTTCTGTTAACGTGGGAGGCGCCCTAGTGCCCATCGGGTTGGCGATATACCTGCTAGCTAAGGCCGGCACACAAAAGGAGTGGGGTAGAGCGCTGGTTGGTGCGGTGGCAACGGCAATTATTGTTTACGTAATCGGATCATTGGTTAATTCCGGCGCTACTGTTGAGCCGGCCGGGCGTTATGCCATACTGGATGCGATTTACCTGTACCCGGTATTCGGGGGCATTGTGGCCTACATTATTGGCAGATCCCGCCGGGCGGCATTTATTTCCGCAACTCTGGGTGTGCTGCTAGTGGATATATTTCACTATTTCTGGTTGCTTAGAAACGGGGCCCCAGGTAATTACGTTGTGGCCGTCGGTGGCGGTGGCGCTTTCGATACAATTGTTTTAGCAGGAATTATCGCCATTCTCCTGTGTGAGGTAATCGGTGAGTCTTTTGAAAGATTATCTGGAGGACCAAAAGTGGAAGGCCGGGCTCCAGAGCTGGTACAAAATTTAAAAATACCGGGGAAAAGTACGCCTGGTGTAGCAGGAAACGATAAGTTCGGCGGGGAGGAAGGCATGGAGATGACAGTAAATGACCAGGGAAAGGAGGATGTTGAATAACATGAAGGCCAAAAACAAACTCCTCATTTTATTAGGCACAATTGTAGCACTGGTGGGAGTGTGCTTGCTGGATTACCAATTGAATAATTCTCACCTGAAGCCTGCCTTTACTTCAGCCGGAATCTCTAACCATGAAACACCTGACCACCTTACCGGCAGGTATACTTCAATTGCGGATGAAGAGGGAAATATAATCAGTATGATGGCTAGAATGACATTCGCTGGAGATGAGTTATATACCTCGGAAGGCAGACACTACCGGATTGATCAGGTGCAGGGAGACAATGCCATAGCCAAGTTTTTAGGAATGGACTCCCAGATTGTTTCCTATAATGAATTTTATGCCGGTCAAAACGTTGCCGTGCTGAAAGACCTGGCAGAGAAAAAAACAGGAACTATTGCAGTTTATCACTCCCACACTGACGAGTCCTATGTTCCTACGGATGGCACCGAATCTATCCCTTTTAAGGGAGGTATATTTCAGGTCGGCAAAGCAATGGAAGACCGGCTGCAAAAGGCAGGGTTTCAGGTTAATTACGACCGAACACCTCATGACCCGCATGATAATAACGCCTATACCCGCTCTCGCCGGACAGCGGTAACTTTAATGAAAACAAAACCGGCTGTTTTGTTTGACGTGCACCGCGACGGAATTCCTGACCCTAGCTATTACCGGGCTAAAATAGACGGCAAGAATGTAGCCAGGTTGCGCCTGGTTATCGGAAGAGAAAACCCCCGGATGTCAGCCAACATGGATTTTGCCAAGCAAATGATGGCCTCGGCCAATAATCTCCATCCAAAGGTAGTTAAGGAAATATTTATTGGAAAAGGGAGCTTTAACCAGGATTTAATGGCAACAGCGCTCCTGCTCGAGGCCGGTACGCATACCAACTCTAAGGAGGAGGCAGCAGCGGGGATAACACTGTTATCAGAGGCTATTCCTGCAGTGCTCGGCATTTCTCCGGCTGCACCTGCCGCTCCTACTGCGAAACAGCCGGCCGGGACAACAACCGGCTCGTGGAAAGCGCTGGGCTGGATTCTTGGACTAACGATTTTGGGTGGATTAAGTTTTCTCTTAATCAGCTCCGGCAGCCTGGCTAATGCCAAACAAAGACTGGCTGGTTTCGGCAGGGAATTTAGTAGTTTCCTGGGACCCCGCTCCGCTACGCGCAAAACTGGGGTAAATGACCATAAAGAAAGTGAGAGTAAAACAGCTCCAGATGAAAGAAAAAACGATAGCTGACATTACAACAAATTTATTTTTATAGCCGGCTGTGTGAAAAATGGTTTCTTGAAAAGAGGGAGGAGCAGGCAATGATTGTTCTGCAACCAGATTATCTGGTGGTAATATTGTTGGGCGTCTTAGCCGGCACTATAGCCCGGGTCATCCTGCTTCGTATTGATTACCGTCAGTATCCGGGATACCCGCACGGCTACTTGACTCATACCGCACTAGGCTTTATTGCCTCAGCGCTGGGCGCCGTTGCTGTTCCCGCAATATTTAAGCCTGATTACGTGGCCGTAACTTTTCTGGTTCTGGCAGCGCAACAATTTCGTGAAATCCGTAATATGGAGCGGCAGACGCTGGAAAGCCTGGAAGAAACCGAGCTGGTCAAAAGGGGCCTAGATTATATTGAAGGAATAGCCAGGACTTTTGAGGCTAGAAATTATCTAGTGATGGGGACATCTTTTGTTACCGCTCTAGCCGCCCAGCTCGGCGGGTTGCCGGCTGCCTGCCTTGTGGGTTTCGTTGCCATTACGGCCAGCTATTACTTTATGTCCGGTGAGGTTGTCGGTGATATCTGCGAGGTTGTTCCGGCGCGGCTAAATTTTGAAGGATTTATTTTGCAAGTGGACGAGATCGGTTTAATCAACGTGGGCTTAAAATCCATGCGGGAGAAGATCCTGCAGGATGGTTTGGCAGTTCTAATTAAACCCAAAGACGGTAATGCCAGGGCTACTATCCATGATATCGGTCAGCGCATGGCCATTGCCTTCACCGCGGCAGTGATCATGGGTACAAAAAAAGATGTCGATATTCCCGAGTATACACCTCTGGCGAGAAAGAACCCGGATACCGGTGAGGTAGGCCTGTATATTATGCCGGTGGAAAAAGATATCGAACAACTAATTGCAGCGGTAAAGCTGACGCCTGTGCTGGAAAGCGCCAGAAGCAAACCTTTAGAAGCCGGCTCTAGTATCAAGACTGTTTTTAAGAGGGTGAACAGAGCTGAATAATCTCTCTTCCGGTACGATATTGGCGGTGATCACTTTGCATATGGAGAGAGTAAGTGGGGGCGCGCCCATTTTTTTTGCCCGTAACGAGGAAGAACAAGAACAAACCGCCCTCTATCTCTCTAAAATATTGGACGCTATGACACATGACCTGGGGAACGGGATCTATGTAGTCGTTCGTCACTAGAGGGGCGGCCTGATGAAAATTATCTACCACTGCTACGGCGGGGCTCATTCCTCAGTAACTGCGGCTTCTATTCACCTGGGCCTTTTACCGGCGGACCGTGTTCCAGACAGTGAAGCGCTCTGTCAGCTACCTTTTTACGACCGTCAGGGCCATGATCAGCATGGTCATTTTTTCTTCATGGGGCGGGATGAGTGCGCGCATGAGGTGTTTTTCACAGCACGGCGCAGCAGGCTGGTCGTATTAGAAAACATCGTCAAAGGGCTAGCAGATATTTTTGATATTCCCCCCGCAGAATACCTGCTGGTTAACGTTATGCAGAATGTGAACTGGACCATGAAATTAGGGGGGTATCTTTCCCGCCGGTGCGGCTTAATCAAAATTGGGCGGCCAATAGTTACCCTGGGAACCCGATTGGCGTACTCCCAGGTTGCTGATCTGGTACGGCAGGTGAAAAGTCAGATCGGAGGCTACAGTGAGGAATATCCTGTATTACAGCAAAAGCAGTTTTCCCTTGGCCGCTTTGGCGGGCGCGATTCATACGGGACTCCTGCCGGTAGACAATATGCCGGACAGCAGCAAATTGTGGAGACTGCCATTTTTAAGTTTAAAAAAAAGTGGTAACGGTAAGATTATATCACTGGGGGAGGACGGGCAGGGAAATAAGGTATACGCCCTTTCTGTAAAAGGTGACGGTGAAATGGTTTATCGCCTGATCGCTAGTTTTCTGGAAATATCTAATTTACCGGCTAACAGGCTTTACCTGGTGGATAACTGCGCCGGTGACAATATATTTTTATGGGCCGGGGGTATTTTTTGCCGGTCAGCCTTGCTTGCTCCTCTGGGGAGGTTGCTGGCAATGGCCGGAATTAAAAAAAAATACCGGGTGATATCCCAAATGGTAAGCAGGCAAAAAGCCGGAATGGGCTGTACCGGATAATCACAACCCCTAGCGCCCATGACTTGCTCAAACGGAAAACTCCCTTGACTATATAATGTAATTTGTAGATAATGGGTTTTAGAGTGGCAGCAAGGAGGTTTACCGTGGCGCAAGTAGGGCTTGAAATTAACCAGGTTAAGCCGGACAGCATCGCTTTCGAATTGGGACTGGCGCCGGGCGACCGGATGCTTGAGATCAATGGTCAGACTCTGCGGGATGTAATTGACTTTCGTTTTCATGAAACGGAAGAGAGCCTGATCATTCTTGTCAGAAAGCAAAATGGTGATGAATGGGAACTGGACGTAGAGAAGGAATATGATGAAAGCCTGGGAATAGATTTCGGCCAGGGTGATTTTGGGCATACTATGGGATGTGCCAATAAATGTATTTTTTGTTTTGTCGATCAAATGCCTCCTGGAATGCGGCCAACTCTTTACGTTAAGGACGATGATTATCGTCTTTCCTTCTGGGATGGAAATTTTATTTCCCTTACCAATCTGGGAAAAAATGAGCTGCAGCGGATTGCGCGACAGCGTCTCAGCCCTTTGTATATTTCGGTTCATACCACCAACCCCTCACTGCGTGAGCGAATGCTTGGCAATAAAAAGGCGGGTTTGATTTTAAAACAATTGAATTATTTAGCGGATGTGGACATTGAAATGCATACTCAGGTGGTACTTTGTCCCGGGCTGAACGATGCGGAGGAGCTGGAAAGGACCGCAGACGACCTGGCCAACCTGTGGCCGGCGGTAAGTTCAATGGCTGTGGTGCCGGTGGGACTGACTAAATTCCGGCAGGACCTGTACCCGCTGCGGACATTTGAACGGGATGAGGCGGCACGATTGGTCTGCTGGGTGGCAAAAAAGCAGAATGAATACCTGTCCCGCCTGGAGCATCCCTTTATTTTTGCCTCTGACGAGTTTTACCTGACATCAGGTAAAACGGTTCCGCCTGGTGAGAGATATGCCGGTTTTCCCCAGCTGGAAAACGGTATTGGGCTGACTCGTCTTTTTATGGATGAGTGGGAAGCAGTTAAGACATCGTTGCCACGGGAAGCGCCCTGTGCTAAGGTTACTTTAGCAACCGGGATACTCGGGGGAAAAGTGTTGAAACCAGTGGTTAAGGAGCTGGAAAATATCAACGGGCTGAAAGTAACTATAAAGAGGATTAACAATCATTTTTTTGGTGAGCAGATTACTGTGGCCGGGCTCATTACCGGGGAAGATTTGCTCAACCAGCTCCAACCGGATGAAATAGGTGACCTATTGGTGTTACCGGCAGTAATGCTCAAAAAAGACAGTGAAGTTTTCCTGGACGGCCTGTCCCTGAAGGAACTGCGCCAACAGCTGCAAGTACCGGTTGCCGTGGCCGACGGGCCACGGCAATTAGTTGATGTCCTCAAAAAGAAAATATCGTTTTAGGAGGTTGAAGCCATTGTCAAAGCCGGTAGTGGCTATAGTGGGAAGGCCCAATGTGGGTAAATCAACCTTATTTAATAGAATTGTCGGCAGCCGGGTAGCTATTGTTGAAGATGAGCCCGGGGTTACCAGGGACCGCCTTTACCAGGATGCCGATTGGTCCGGACGAAGTTTTACCCTAGTGGATACCGGCGGGCTGGACTTTCAAGAGAGCGGGGAAATCACTCGGGAGGTTCGGCGCCAGATTGAGCTGGCCATTGGCGAGGCGGATGTAATTTTATTTGTGGTTGACGCCAGGGCAGGCTTGAATCCTGATGACGAGGATGCGGCGGCGTTTATTCGCCGTGCTGAGAAGCCGGCGGTACTTGCCGCCAATAAAGTAGAAAATTTTAATTCTCAGAGCCTGCATTATGATTTTTACCGGTTAGGACTGGGGGAGCCGATTCCGGTTTCTGCAGCAGAAGGCCTTAACACCGGTGACCTTTTGGACCGGCTGGTTAAATTACTACCACCGGAAAAAGAAGAGGAATACCCTACCGATACCACCAAAATAGCGGTAATTGGCCGCCCCAATGTCGGTAAATCTTCCCTAGTCAATGCTATTTTGGGAGAGGAGCGGGTAATCGTAAGCAATATCCCC
>JAQVOX010000158.1 GCA_028702435.1 Desulfotomaculaceae bacterium
CAGGCCCAGTATACACCAAAGGACCTGCAGACCACGGCCAATAAAAATAAAAACAGCGTAAAGATTAAAGTTCGGCTAACAGGCGACAATCCCTTAAAGGTAGGGGAAAAGGCGGAGCTGTTGATCATTAAGTAGGACGGCGATTTTAAAAATTTCAGAAGAAAATAAGGTAGACTATTCCTGTAATTCCAACTGTAGGGATCCGGTGACGGACAAGATTACCTTATGACCACTAAGCAACCAGCCATAATATCATGAAGGGCTTGTTTTTTCTTAGTAAATCCCGCCATCACGTAACCAATCATAAAAATAAGACTTGATATTAACTTGCCAAAATATCTTCCTGTAGCTCTGCCAAAGGTTAACTTGTTTCCGTTCAGGTCGGTTACTTTAATACCAATTGCCATTTTACCAAGCGTCCCCTGGTAACTTGAACTCTCCATCAGCGCAAAATAAAGCCAACCTATAAAAACTCCAATAAAATTACCCAGGCCATACCCCAATAAAACACCAATTAGATAATCTGCTGCAGACAAAAATAATCCATCAAGTATAATCGCAAGAAACCTTCGCCAAAAACCCGCGCATATCACAGGAAATGGGTAAAATATTTTAGATTTCGTATTGAGATTAGCATTACAGCATTGGCAAAATTTAGATTCCGGATAGTTATCTTGCCCACTTTTTGGACAATTCATAAAAACACTTCCTTACAATTTTTCTGCTTTTAGCCCTTCTTGCTAAAACATTATATTTATAACGCGCGGCAAAGGGGAATTATTCTAATAATGTAAAGCGAAGGACCTCTAGGTGAATATACTCTGAGGTCTTTTTCTAACATGAATGTGGACAGCATCCCGTTCCCGGGTCAGCGGCAAAAATGCTGCAGAAACAAGCAGCAGATGGCACATTACGTCGACGGCTGGTGAATGGCATGACTCAGAAAATGATGCCGTTTTTTCAAGGCGTGTTCGGGCTCGTCGCCCGAGATAGAGATTGAAATAAATATGCAAGACTTGGGGTAAAATATCGGCATGAATAGAATCATGATAAGATTTTTCGCTGAACTTAATGACTATATTCCACCGGAACGGAAACAGCGCGCTTTTAGTCATTTTTTCACCGGCCATCCTTCAGTAAAGGATGTGATCGAGTCGCTGGGGGTTCCTCACACCGATGTATACCTTATCCTGGTTAACGGAGAATCCGCTGGTTTTGATCGTCGCTTGAGTGGCGGTGAAACGGTTGTAGTGTACCCTGTTTTCCAAACCATTGATATTTCTCCTGTAACCAAAGTTCGACCTGACTGCTAACTGGATTGTTTCTTCCATATCCCGCATCTTTTAATCACATATGGCACAAAATAGGCATACTTTAGTTATTAATTTTATTGATCAACTAATTTAGGTGATTCGCTTGGTTGCTTGATATTGGATGGTATCATTCGTCAACGCGTACGATAGCTGTCACCTTTCATGTTAAACGCATGGACATAATGCAGAAGCCTGTCCAAGGTGGTGGCGGCTGTGCACCAGGTTAGTTATACGAGGAGAATGATTTGTGAAACCAGTAGGTATTGATGTATCTGAACATCAGGGGACAATTGATTGGCAAAAGCTCAAGGGAAAGGTCGATTTTGTCATTATCAGGTCAAGTCATGGTATGAACGAAATTGATACGCAGTGGGAGCGAAACTATGCCGAGGCCAAGCGTGTTGGCATCCCGATCGGAGCGTATCACTATTTCTACTATGGTGATAAAACAAAAAACCAAAAGGAAGTCGACAACTTTCTGTCAAAATTGGCCGGTAAAAAGCTAGAATATCCGGCTTTCATTGATTTTGAGGAATCCAACCCGAAATATAATCCGCCACTGGGGGCGCTGACTGAAGCACAAATCACGACCTATGCTCTGCATGCATTCGACCGGATTCGCGACGCCGGATTTAGGCCCGGGATCTATGCTAATAAAAATTGGCTAACCAATCATATGAATGTCAGCAAATATCCTGCAGATGTCGCGATTTGGCTGGCTGAATGGGATTGTCCATCCCCGACCTACGGCGGTCGCTATGATTTGTGGCAATACACCGATAAAGGCAGCACGGACGGAATCCAAACCAGTAGTCTTGACATGAATTACTGCTTTTTAGTACTCCCTACCTGAGGCACTATGTCCGTATCCTGAGTCAACAGGCGCCATCTCATGTTATAATAAAGTGGATTAAAATAGTAGCAGATTTACAGGAGAACTATGATGAATATACTAATTTTTGGCATTGGCGCTCTTGGCACTGTTTACGCATGTTTCTTAAAGAAAAAAGGTCACAGGGTAATTGGTCTTTCGAAAAAGCCTGTCCAGGAAGCAGTTAGGGAGAATGGTGTGCAGGTTACTGGAATCTGGGGCGAACATCATGCTGTGTTGGATGAAGTAGTAACCGGTGTGGATAAAATAAGCGACGCTAAGCTCGACCTTGTCATCGTTACAGTTAAATCATACGATACGGAAAAGGCAGCCGCGGAAATAGCCGGCATCCTGTCAACTGACACATATGTCGTTCTTGCCCAAAATGGCTATGGTAATTTTGAAGCGGCAGCCAAACATATCCCCGAGAACCGGTTAATCCTTGGGCGAGTTATCTTCGGGGCGGAAACAATCGGACTAGGAATGTCGAAAGTAACGGTCATAGCCGATGATGTAATTTTCGGCTCACCTAAAAACCTGATTGACCACTGCAAGGTGGAGCAGTTTGTTGCTGTTTGTAACGAGGCGGGGATCCCGACCAGGTTTTCAAAACAGGTAATGAAGTATGTATGGGGAAAAATAATTTACAATTCAGCTTTAAATTCTCTAGGAGCTATCTTAGAGGTTAATTACGGGAAGTTGGCAGAAGTGGAGCACTCAAGGAAATTGATGGAAAGTGTGATCGGGGAGATCTTCACGGTACTGAAAAGAATAGGACAGGAGATGCTGTGGCCCAATTCTGAGGCGTATATAAAGGACTTCTATGAAAAATTAGTACCACCTACCGCTATGCACCACCCATCGATGCTTCAGGATATCCAAAGAGGCAAGAGAACGGAAATAGATGCTTTAAACGGCGCTGTTGTAGAAATGGGAAAGAAATATGGCGTAAGTACACCGGTAAATGATATTATTGTTTCGCTTGTCAAGGCAAAAGAGAAAATGAGCTTACTCCGGAAATAATATGCCCCGGCGTCAATTCCCCGGGCGCAAGCTTAGATCCTTCCGAAAATGTTCCAATTACGCTGGATGCCCGGTTGGCCCGTCATACAACAAATTTTTGCGTTGCCTTATAACGAGTTTGCTCGAAGAACTATGGATATTAATATATACCTTTTTACTGTTAAGGAGTTGTTTTTGTGCTGGGGACAATTGTGAATGTAGCTGCTATTGCAGTTGGTGCGGGCCTTGGCTTGTTATTTAAAAAGGGAATATCCAAAAAGGTTAGCTCAACCATCATGC
>JAQVOX010000159.1 GCA_028702435.1 Desulfotomaculaceae bacterium
TTTAAAGCTGCTATAGTATTGATTCGTCTGGTTTCTATATTGATAATCAGTCTAGATTTACTGTTTGTAGGCGCTTGTTGACACTGGGCGCGGTTGCTGTTAAACTAAATTTTAATAAAAATAATATAAGTTGCTCTTATCCGGAGCGGTGGAGGGACTGGCCCGATGATCCCCGGCAACCGTTAGGTAATACAATTTACCTGATAAGGTGCTAATTCCAGCAGAAGATCGTTATTCTGACAGATGAGGGGAGAACAGAAAAAAAGGTCCCTTCTGTTAATAGAGGGGACCTTCGATTTGTCAGTAAAGAGGGGCACAAATAAGGGGAGGTATGCAAAAATGGCCATCGAAAAAACCTATGCTGAAATTAATGAAAAAATCAGATCCGGCAAGGCAGTGGTGCTAACTGCTGAAGAAGTAATTTCTCTGGTGGAAGAAAAGGGTTTATCAGAAGCTACCCGCCAGGTAGATGTAGTAACTACCGGTACCTTTGGCCCCATGTGCTCTTCCGGTGTTTTTCTGAGCTTTGGACATTCCAAGCCGCGGATGAAGATGCAAAAGGTATGGCTTAACGGTGTGCCGGCCTATACCGGGATTGCCGCAGTGGATGCTTTTTTGGGAGCAACCGAACTGCCGCAGGACGATCCCTGCAACAGCAATTACCCGGGCCGTTTTCGCTACGGCGGCGGGCATGTGATTCAGGATCTATTGGAGCGCAAGCCGGTCAAGCTGGAGGCTACCTCTTACGGTACCGACTGCTACCCGCGCCGTGAGTTGGAGACTTTCATTACCCTGGATGAGATTAACGAGGCCACGCTGTTTAACCCGCGCAATGCCTATCAAAATTATAATTGTGCCGTTAATCTAAGTGATGAGACCATCTACACCTATATGGGAATGCTCAAGCCCAAACTGGGCAATGCCCACTACAGCAGCGCCGGCCAGCTTAGCCCGCTGTTGAAAGATCCTAATTTTATGACTATCGGTATCGGTACCAGGATCTTTCTAGGCGGCGGGATCGGCTATGTAGCCTGGAACGGGACCCAGCACTTCCCCGGCATTCAGCAGGATGAGGCGGGTAATACCTATGGCCCGGCCGGCGGTACCCTGTCCGTCGTCGGGGATTTGAAGCAAATGAAGCCGGACTGGCTGGTTGGCACGAGCATGCTGGGCTATGGCGCCACCCTGACCGTGGGTATCGGCATCCCGATCCCGATCCTGAATGAGGAGGTAATGCGCTGTGCCGCTGCCACCGACGGCGACCTTTATGCGCCTGTGGTCGACTACAGCAGCGCCTATAGTCAGTGCGAGCCTGGTAACCTTGGTTTCGCCAGCTACGCGGCGCTAAAATCAGGGAAGATTACCGTAGGCGGCAAAAAAGTGCCGACAGCGCCGCTTTCCAGCTACCCCAAGGCAAGGGAAATTGCCGCCACGCTGAAGGACTGGATCCTTAAAGGAGATTTTTACCTGTCTGAACCGGCGCGGCTGCTTCCCTCACACAAAGACGGGATTGTTGCGCATAGCCTGGAGATCAAAGGTGTCTAACTAATTGCTTAGAAAGGAGTGCTTGGTGTGGCCTCAAAAAAAGTTGTTTTGCGCTTTGGCGAAGATATATCTGAAAATCCGATTATTTACCACCTGGCCAAAGATTATGACCTTATCTTTAATATTCTCAGGGCGAATGTTAACCCAAATAAAGAAGGTACGGTAGTTTTGGAGCTTTCCGGTGAACAATATGAAGAGGGTCTGGCGTTTCTGAAAAGCCAGGGGGTGCGCGTTCAGCCGCTGGCAGAAAATGTAACCAGGAACGAGGCAAAGTGCACCAGCTGCGGCGCTTGCACTGCCATCTGCCCGACCGGCGCCCTCTACGTGGATAGACCCTCAATGGAAGTCGGGTTTAACAGCGACAAGTGTGTCGTTTGCACGATTTGTCTGAAGGTGTGCCCGGTGAGGGCGATGGAAATTGCCAGCTAAAAAGCACAGTAGCAGGAACTCGCAAAAGAGAATTCCTGCTATCCCAACCACCAACCACTAAACAAGGCAGGTTAATTTTGATTTGGAATACGTTGAGCGAACGTACCGTGAGGATTTCCGCCAGGAGGATCTGGCTTACTTTCAGGTGGTGGTGCGCCAGACCGACTTGAGTATCGGTATCCGCCGGGAGCGGCTTACACCGGAGTTGGCGCGCTGGACCGAAGAAATGGTGCGCCGGCAGCGGGCCCTGCTGGAAAGCTATATCGAAGCCGATCCGGATTTTTTACACGCGCTGGCCCCGCACCAAGTTAAGCCCGGCGCGCCTGACATTGCTGTGGTCATGGCGGGAGCGGCCCGGGTTGCGGGTGTGGGCCCGATGGCTGCCGTGGCCGGCGTCTTCGCAGAATTTACCGGGAGGGCACTGGCCAGGCGCTCCAAGGATGTGATCGTGGAAAATGGCGGCGATATTTTTTTGCGCAGCACCACGCAGCGCCGGATCGGGATTTTTGCCGGTCGTTCCGCCCTTTCCAACCGCATCGCCCTGGAGATCCGACCGGAGGACACCCCGCTGGGCATCTGCACCTCCTCCGGTACTGTCGGGCACTCCACCAGCTATGGCAAGGCCGACGCGGCTGTAATCCTGGCCCCCTCCGCCGCCCTGGCCGACGCGGTGGCCACCGCTGCCGGCAACCTGGTGCAGGATGAGGATGATATCCAGGCTGCCGTGGAATTTGCGGCTGGGATTGACGGGGTAACCGGAGCGTTGATTATTAAAGGCGACCGCCTGGCCGCCTGGGGTAAACTAAAGCTAGTGCCGTTGCTCGGGGAATAAGGTTCCGGCGCGATTTTTAAATAACGATTTCCTTTAAATCCGGCGCTTCAAAGATATACCTTTCCCCGCAAAAATGGCAGCGCACCTCCGCCTGACCTTGCTCCTCAAGCAGTTTTTCAATATCTTTTTTCCCCATTGCCGCCAGAATGTCCCCAACTTTTTCCCGCGTGCACTTACAGGCAAAACGCACCGGATATTTCTCTAAATATTGGATATCCAGGCCATTGACTGCCCGGGCAACAAGCTCTTCGGGAAGCAATTTGTTATTGACCAGGCTGCTGACCGGGGGCATTTCCGCCAAGCTATTTTCCAGGTGGGTCAGGATTTCCTCATCAGCGCCGGGAAAAAGTTGCAGGATCAGGCCGCCGGAAGCCTTAACGCGGGCATCGGGGCCGACAAGTACACCAAGGGACACAGCGGATGGGGTTTGCTCCGAGGTGAGCAGATATTGTGCCACATCCTCCCCAATCTCACCCGACACTAACTCGATACTGCCGGTAAAAGGTTCTTTGAGGCCCAGGTCCTTGGTTACATGGAGCAGGCCCTGCCCCACAGCCACACCCACCGGCAGCTTTCCCGGGCGGTTTGACGGCAGATCAACATGGGGCTCCTGAACGTAGCCCCGCACCTCACCACCCGCGGTGGCCGAA
>JAQVOX010000002.1 GCA_028702435.1 Desulfotomaculaceae bacterium
AAATATTTTTAAAAACACCAAAAGCAAAAAAAAGGTACGCACTTTTTAAAAATCAAAAAAACCCTGGACTGCCTGAATTACATGGCATACCAGAGTTTTTATATCTCTCAACTGTCAAAGATGAGATTATAACATACACCTGATGCCCGGGCAATGTTTACGAGTCTCCATTCTCATGCGGAACTCATTTTAAAAAAATAGCCGGCGCTGCGGCCATACTTTTAAGTTTTCAGCCCGCGATTCAGCAATGCAGGAAGGAATTTTACATGTGCCAGCGAATAGTAATAGGTGTCCGAAGCAAGCTAAATAGAGCACAATATGCTGATTTTTTGATATTTTTGTTTTAATTTGGAGTAGGTGAAGCAGATAAAATGCTGGACATTTTCAATGGCATTAGGGATGACCTGTTAATAGTCGAAGAGGAGCTAAAGCAAATCCTTGAGACGAAAAACCCTTTGCTGGAAACTTCCACTAGTCTTTTGAACGCGGGTGGCAAGAGACTACGGCCCGCCCTTAGTATCCTGGGGGCCAAGTTTGGTAATTATGACTTAGAAGAAATAAAACCTCTGGCAGTCGCCCTGGAATTAGTCCATATGGCTAGTCTTATTCATGATGATGTTGTGGATGACTCAATGACCCGCAGGGGAGCTCCCACAGTAAAAGCCATATGGGGTAACGGAATATCCGCTAATATTGGGATGTATATTTTTGCAAAATCTCTGACTTTAATAGCTAAATATGAGGATAATCCCTTAATATCCAAAGTTTCAGCCCATGCCAGCATCAAAATGTGCGAAGGTGAGATACAGCAAATCTCTACTTCCTTTGACAGCGGTCAAGGTGTCAAAGACTACTTTATTAGGGTTAAGCGCAAGACGGCGCTTTTGATCTCAGCAAGCGTGCAACTAGGCGCGGTGGCCTGCGGAGCAGGCAGAAACATCCACCTGCCCTTGCGTCGGTACGGGAATTGCATTGGGATGGCCTTCCAAATTACCGATGATATTTTAGACCTTGAGGCCGACCAGAAAGATATCGGCAAGCCCGTTGGCAGTGACCTCCGCCAGGGTATTATTACCTTACCGCTTATTTATGCTTTTGGCAAGAGCGGGCAAAGGGACCGGCTGTTGGAACTGGCCCGGCAAGTGGAAAAAGACGAGGGAGAAGTGCAGGAAGCCATTGAATTAATCAGAGACTGCGGCGCTATTGATTATTCCTTTAAAGTGGCGCGAAAATATATTGAGAAGTCTAAGCGAGAATTAACCTTTCTGCCGGATTTACCGGCAAAAAAAACCCTCTATGATATTGCTGATTTTATTGATGTTAGGAAATATTAATAATAGCGGGGCATTTCCGGGAGGTAGCGAATGGGGCACTATACTATAGCGCTTGACTTAACAGGAAAAGCCTGTCTTGTGGTTGGCGGCGGGCAGGTTGCAGAACGAAAGATACACTCCCTGCTGGATTGCGGCGCCTGCGTGCAGGTGGTCAGCCTGGAGTTGACAGCCGGGCTCGAAAAAATGGCAGAGGCCGGCTTAATTGATTATAGACAGGGCCGGTACCATACATCCGATTTGTTAGATGTATTTTTGGTGATCGGTGCTACTGATAGCGAAAAAGTAAACCGGCAGGTGGCAGCAGACTGCTTAGCCCGAAACCTGCTGGTAAATATTGTAGATACTCCTGTTCAATGCAACTTTTACGTTCCTGCCGTAGTTAAGCGGGGACTTTTGACCATCGCGGTCACCACTGGTGGCAAGAGCCCGCTTTTGGCCAGAAAAATCCGTGAAGAGCTGGAACTGGCTTATGGGCCGCAGTATGGAGAATTCTTAGAGTTAATCGCCGGTTTGCGTAAAGATATTATCAGTAAGGTTTCTGATAGCATAAAGAAAAAAGAACTCCTGGAGGGCCTGGTCAGCGATGAAGTAATGGACCTGTTGAAAAAAGGCAGTTTAGACCTGATTAAGGGGCGAATTATCGATGCTAATCGTGGTAGTGGGGCTCAGCCACAGGACGGCTCCGGTTGAGCTGCGGGAGGGGTTGTCCTTTGCCGGAAGCTCCTTGCAAAAGGCACTCAGGCAAATAAAAGCTTACCCTGCTATTCGAGGGTGCGCGGTTTTATCGACCTGCAACCGGACTGAAGTTTACGCCGCCACGCTGGAAATGGATGAGGGGCTCAGCGCCGTCTGGGACTTTTTATCCCGCTGGGCTCAGGTAGATATTTCTGAAATCAAAAATTTCACCTATAGCCATACTTTATGTGATGCGGTGCGCCACCTATTTCGGGTCGCGTCGGGTCTAGACTCAATGCTGCTGGGCGAGACCGAGATACTAGGTCAGGTGCGGTTAGCCTATCAGGAGGCCTGCGCGGATGAGGCAACAAACCGTGTTTTAAACACCTTGTTTCAGCAGGCAATCGTAGTCGGTAAGCGAGTGCGCACAGAGACCGGGATCGACCAAAGTGCTGTGTCGGTCAGTTATGCGGCGGTTGAACTGGCCAGGCGTCATCTGGGCAACCTGAACAATTGCCGGGTGCTATTGATCGGCGCCGGTAAGATGAGCGAGTTATCTGCTCAATATCTGGTAGCACACGGTGTGTCGAGTATTATTATTTCTAACCGCTCCTTTGAGCGGGCGAGGGCGATGGCGGGTCAGATGGGAGGCAGGGCGGTTAAATTCGATGAGTTACCCCAATCTCTGGAAAATGCCGATATCGTGCTCAGCTGTACCGCCGCCCCTCACGTTGTGGTCAAGGCTGCGGACCTGAAGCGTGCCATGGTAAAAAGACGCGGCCGCCCGGTACTGATAATCGACCTGGCTGTGCCCAGAGATATTGAAACAGCGGCGGGCGAACTGGCCGGAGTTATTCTCTATGATATTGATGATCTGGGAACGGTGGTGGACCAGAACCTGGCCGCGCGCAAACAGGCGGCCTTGCAGGCAGAGGGGATTATCGAAGAAGAGTTGGCCGGGTTTATGAGCTGGCTTGGAACTCAATATGTTGTTCCCACCATAGCAGCTCTGAAGCAGCGGGGCGAAGAGATCAAGGAGCAGGAACTTAAGCGTGCCTTAAACCGCCTGGGAAAGCTTTCCGAGCATGATCGGAAAGTTATTGGATCGTTGGCCGGCTCAATTGTCAATCAAATCCTACACACACCGGTAACGCAATTAAAGAGTTACGCCCTGACTGCGGAGGGGCATCTCTATACTAGAATCATGCAAAATCTTTTCTGCCTGGACATGCCGGGGCAGGATGATTTTGATTAGATATCAGGGAGTTTACATATGAAAAAGGAAATCATTGTTGGCGCTAGGGAAAGCAACCTGGCTGTGCGTCAGGCGGAGTGGGTGACCGGACGCCTGCGCGAGATAAACCCACAATATAGCTACCGGATTAAGGGGATTCGCACTCTAGGAGATAAATACCTTGATGCGGCCCTGTCCAAGATCGGGGACAAAGGTCTCTTTACCAAGGAGCTGGAGCTCGCCCTGCAGCGCGGGGAAATCGACTTGGCGGTACACAGCATGAAGGACCTACCGGTAGCGCTGCCGGGGGGGTTAGTGATCGGGGCTGTTTGCCGGCGGGAGTATCCCGGCGACGCCCTGGTATCGCGCCAGGGCCTGAAGCTGCAGGACTTGCCCGCGGGGGCCATGGTCGGTACCAGCAGCCTTAGACGTAGCGCCCAGCTGCTCCATTACCGGAGTGACTTGAAAATTGTTAACCTGCGCGGCAATATCAACACCCGCCTGCGCAAGCTGGCCGGCGGGGGCCTGGATGCCGCCGTGCTGGCCTATGCAGGCTTGCACCGGCTGGGCCTGGAGGAGCAGATTACCCAATTGCTCCCACTTGAATTGTGCCTGCCGGCGGTCGGCCAGGGCGCACTGGGTGTGGAGATACGTGCGGCCGATGAGAAAGTGCGGAAGCTAATCAGCGGGCTCGATGACGATCATACGCGTGCTGCGATCACCGCTGAACGGGCGCTCTTGGAGAGGCTGGAAGGCGGCTGTCAGGTCCCGGTAGGCGCTCTGGGTGTGGTTGAAAGCAGGCGCCTGACCCTGGAAGGAGTAGTGGCCGGGCTGGACGGCAGTCAGTTGGTGCGCGCTTCCCTAACCGGGCCCGCTGCGGAAGCCGCCACGCTTGGCATAAGACTGGCGGAAAAGTTGATTGAGATGGGTGCTGGAGAAATATTAGAGAAAGTACGGCAGGGGAGTTGCTCATGAGTAAGGGCATGGTCTACATTGTAGGGGCCGGACCCGGTGACCCAAAGCTAATCACGGTCAAAGGCCTGGAGTGTCTTAAAGAGGCGGACACCATTGTCTACGACCGCCTGGCCGGCCGCCGGCTGCTATCCTTGGCAAGGCCGGAGGCGGAAATGATCTATGCCGGAAAGATACCGGGCGGCCACACGATGAAGCAGGAAGAGATAAACCGCCTGCTGGTGGAAATGGCCCGGGCGGGCAGGATCGTAACCCGGCTCAAGGGGGGAGACCCCTTTGTGTTCGGGCGGGGCGGCGAGGAGGCCGAGGCCCTTTACGAAGCCGGGATTCCCTTTGAGGTAGTCCCCGGGGTGACCTCGGCCATTGCTGCGCCCGCCTATGCCGGCATCCCCGTGACCCATCGCGGTCTAGCCTCCGACCTATCTATTGTCACCGGCAATGAGGACCCATTAAAAGAAAATTCCAGCATAGCCTGGGAGCATCTCGTGGCGGGCAGGGGCACGCTGATTTTTTTGATGGGCATGGCCAACCTGCCTAAAATAATGGAAAATTTGATTAAATACGGGCTGTCCATGCAAACACCGGTGGCATTGGTCCGGTGGGGCACGCAGTCTAACCAGCGCACCCTGACCGGGACTCTGGCTGATATTTGTGACAAGGCCGTACAGGCCGGTATGGAAAGCCCGGTGGTAATTGTTGTGGGAGACGTGGTCAAATTGCGGGATAAATTAAGGTGGTTTGATAACAAACCGCTTTTCGGCAAGCGGATCCTGGTCACCCGAGCGCGGGAACAAGCCGGCGCCCTTTCGGAGAAAATCGAGGCCCTTGGCGGCGAGGCTCTGGAATTTCCGGCAATAGTTATTGCCGAGCCGGAGGACTACACTCCTTTGGACCGGGCGCTCAAGTCGCTATCCGGCTTTGACTGGATTATTTTTACCAGTGTTAATGGGGTGGCTGCCTTTTTTCAGCGGCTGCGCCGGCACCGTATCGATATTCGCAAGCTATACCGGGCCAAACTCTGCGCCATAGGTCCTAAAACCAGGGAGGCCCTGGAAAATTACGGGCTCATGGTGGAATATGTGCCTGGCGAATACCGGGCCGAGGAGATTGCTGCAGGGCTGGTCGGCAAGTTAAAGCCTGGGGAGCGCGTGCTATTGCCCAGGGCGGCCGGGTCCCGACCCGTGCTGCCGGAAACCCTCCGAAAAATGGGGGCAGCCGTGACTGAGGTGGCAGCCTACCGGACCTTGCCGGCAGGTGGTGACGGCTCGGCGGTCAAAGAGCTGCTCGGCCGCGGCGCCATAGATCTGATTACTTTTACCAGTTCTTCCACGGTGCGCAATTTTGTCGGGTTGCTCGGCGATGATGCCGGGGCTTTGCCGGAAAAAGTCGCGGTGGCCTGTATTGGACCGGTCACTGCCGCTACCGCCCGGGAACTGGGTGTTAAGGTGGATGTGGTGGCTACTGAATATACTATTGACGGGCTGGTCACTGCGATCCTGGAGATGCACGTAATTTAGTTTAGATAAAGGTGTGAAATAAAATGATCAGCATTACCAGGCTGCTGGGCGGCGCCGGCTACTATGGCGACTCCTTGCGCTACCATAGCGGGGCGCAAAACCAGACGCACGGCGCGGTTGCCGGGCGTGGGCCGGTGGTGGTATGGAATTGTACACGGTCTTGCAACTTGCGGTGTATCCACTGCTACGCCGGCGCAGAGGCGAGAAAATACGAAGGCGAGCTGACCACCCCGGAGGCGCTGCACTTTATCGATCACCTGGCGGAGTTCAAGGTGCCGGTACTTTTGTTTTCCGGCGGTGAGCCGCTGTTAAGAAAAGACCTAGGTGAACTGATTGCCTATGCGTCAGGCAAGGGCATCCGGGCCACATTGTCAACCAACGGTACCCTGCTCAGCCGGAAGATGGTGCAAAGCTTGCAAAGCCTGGGAGTAGGCTATATCGGAATCAGTATAGATGGGATCGGTATCGTCAACGATCGCTTTCGGGGCTGCCAGGGCGCTTTCAGCGCCGCTCTAAGCGGCATCCGCACCTGCACTAGCCTGGGGCAGCGGGTCGGGCTGCGCTTTACGATCAATAAACATAATTATCAGGAATTAAATGCCATTTTTGATTTGCTCGAAGCGGAAAATATCCCGCGGGTGTGCTTTTACCACCTGGTTTATTCAGGCCGGGGGAGCAAGATGGTGGAGGAGGACATTTCCAGGGAGCAGACGCGCGCCGCGCTGGATTTGATTATTGAGCGCACCTTAGACTTCCGCCGCCGCGGCATAAATAAAGAGGTACTGACTGTGGATAATCATGCGGACGGGGTTTATGTTTACTTGCGGCTGAAGGAAATTGAACCGGCGCTAGCGGAGCAGGCGCTGGCGCTGCTCCGGTTGAACGGGGGGAACCGCATCGGGATGGCGTTCGGGGCGGTGGACTGGCAGGGCAACGTACACCCGGACCAGTTCACCCAAAACCACACCTTCGGCAACGTAAAGGAGAAGAAGTTTGGGGAAATTTGGACCGATTGCTCCCAACCGGTGCTGGCCGGGCTGAAAAACCGTAAGCCTTTGTTAAAGGGACGCTGCACGGTGTGCCGGTGGCTTGCCGTTTGCAACGGCAACTTCCGAGCCCGGGCCGAGGCGGTTTCCGGCGATTTCTGGGAGGCGGATCCGGCCTGTTATTTGACTGATGAGGAGATCTGCATCAAGTAGCAAACAGAAAGAACAGAGCTGTACGCTTGGTGAGGCATACTTCACTTCATGTTTAAGATAATCGAAGTATATTAAGGGGGTGTGGGATGTGGCATTTCCGTTGCAGCGCCCGAGGCGCTTGCGGTCGAGTGAGGCCATCCGCCGGATGGTCCGGGAGACGGGGCTGGCCGTGGATGACTTGATTTATCCTTTATTTGTTACCCATGGGGAAGGCGTTGCCCGCCCGGTGGAAGCAATGCCCGGCGTGTACAATTACTCGATTGACCGGCTGCTGGACGAAGTGGCGGCGGTCGCCCGGCGGCAAATACCGGGTATTCTTCTTTTTGGCCTTCCCGCCGGCAAGGATGAATTAGGTACGGAGGCCTATTCCACCGACGGTATTGTACAACAAGCGGTACGGGCAATAAAAAAAGCCCATCCCGGCCTACTGGTGGTAACCGATATCTGCCTGTGCGAGTACACCAGCCACGGCCACTGCGGGGTAGTCCGGAACGGCTCTGTGGCGAATGACGAGACCATCGAGCTTTTGGTCCAAACGGCCCTGTCCCATGCTGCAGCCGGGGCAGACGTTGTGGCCCCTTCAGATATGATGGACGGCCGGGTGGGGGCGATCCGCGCCGCCTTAGACGCTAAGGGCAATGATCAAGTGCTGATTATGGCCTATTCCGCCAAGTACGCCTCCGCCTTTTACGGGCCTTTTCGCGAGGCAGCGGGGTCGGCCCCGCAATTTGGCGACCGCCTGTCCTATCAGATGGACCCGGCCAACGCCCGTGAAGCACTGCGGGAAGTGCAGTTGGATATTGAGGAAGGAGCGGATATTATTATGGTTAAGCCCGCCCTAGCCTATCTGGATGTGATCCGGCTGGTTAAGGAGCAGTTCCATTTTCCGCTGGCGGCCTACAATGTCAGCGGCGAGTACAGCATGGTTAAGGCGGCGGCGCAAAAGGGTTGGATTGATGAGAAAAAAGTGGTGCTGGAGTTGCTTACCGGCATCAAGCGGGCAGGCGCCGAAATTATTCTCACCTATCACGCTAAAGATGTGGCGCAATGGCTGCAGGAAGGGGTAAAGACGTGATTGTTTCCTGGAACACCACAAACAACTGCAATATGTACTGCCGGCACTGCTACCGCGAGGCCGGAACCAGACTGACTGACGAGCTGAACACCGCGGAAGGCCTGGAACTGATCGACCGGATCGACCGGGCCGGCTTTAAGATCATGATCTTTAGCGGCGGCGAGCCACTTTTGCGCGACGATATTTACACCCTGGTGGCAGGGGCGAAGGAGAGGGGGCTCAGGCCGGTCTTGGGTTCTAACGGCACCCTGATTACCGGGGCCGTGGCCGGGCGGCTGAAGGAATCCGGCGCGGCTGCCATCGGGATTAGCTTGGACAGTATGGACCCGGCCAGCCACGACGACTTTCGGGCTGCCCCCGGCGCCTGGCAGGCGGCGGTAAACGGCATGCGCGCCTGCCAGGCGGCCGGTTTGCCCTTTCAGATCCACACCACGGTGATGGACTGGAACCTGCCCGAGATCGAGCAGTTGACCGATTTTGCCGTAGAGTGCGGCGCGGTAGGGCACCACATTTTTTTCCTGGTCCCGACCGGCCGCGCGGTGAATATAGAGGCGGATTCCTTGCAGGCGGCACAATATGAGACGCTGCTGCGCCGGCTTATGCGCAAGCAGGCTGAAGTCGGCATTGAGCTAAAACCCACCTGCGCGCCGCAATTTATGCGCATTGCCGCGCAAATGGGAATAAAAACCCGCTTCAGCAAGGGCTGTCTGGCCGGAAGCTCCTATTGCATTATCAGCCCCAGCGGCATTGTCCAGCCCTGCGCCTACCTAAACATCCCGGCCGGCGATGTCCGCAAGACACCTTTCGATGAAATTTGGCGCACAGCAGCAATTTTTCATGACCTGCGGGCGGAGGAATACCGGGGGGGCTGCGGAAAATGTGATTACAAAAAGGTCTGCGGCGGCTGCCGGGCCCGCGCTTATTACTACTCCGGCGATTACCTGGCCGAAGAGCCCTGGTGCTCTTACCGGCAAGCCTTAAGCGCCGGCACAAGCGATGTAGGGCCGGGGCAGCGGAAGAAATAATCGTGAACCGGCGCATGATCTGCATAAATATTGAAGGGATCAAGCAAATTGGACCAAATTGACCGAAACTTATTAAATTTAATCCAGGCCGACTTCCCTCTGGTCAAAGAGCCCTACCGAGAATTAGGCAGGCTGCTGGGCTTGGAGGAGGTTGTAGTCATAGCCAGGCTGGAACGGCTGTGTAAGTCCGGGGCGCTCCGCCGGCTGGGCGGAGTTTTTGATTACCGGAAACTGGGCTATAGCGGTACCCTGTGCGCAGTCCATGTTGAGCCGGAAAGGGTAAAAGACGCAGCTGCCTATATCAACTCTTTTCCTGGAGTAACGCACAACTATCTAAGAGAACACCACTATAACATGTGGTTTACCGTGCTGGCTGAGAACGGGGAAAAGCTTGATGAAATATTAGGGCTGATCCGAGAGAACACAGGCGTGAGGGAAATAATGGAGCTGCCCGCAGAAAGAGTGTTTAAAATTAAAGTGAACTTCAATTTAGAATAAAAGTATGGTTTGGGGTGTATATGAGCATGCTGTCTGAGCAGGACAAACAGATAGTGCGGGCTGTCCAGAAGGGCTTATCCCTGGTTGGCCGGCCTTTTCAGGCCATGGCGGAGCAATTGGAACTGTCCGAAGAGGAACTCCTGGCCAGGATTAAAGACATGTGTGCAGACGGGCGGATCAGGCGCTTTGGGGCGGTAGTGCGCCACCGGGAGCTGGGCTTTGTAGCCAACGCGATGGTGGTCTGGGATGTGCCGGACGAACAAGTCGCGATGCAAGGTCAAATTATGGCCGGCTTTCCGGAAGTGAGCCACTGCTACCAGCGCCCGCGGCAACCGGGCTGGTCGTATAATCTCTTTACCATGATTCACGGCCGGAGCCGGGAGTACTGCGCTGCGGTCGCAGATAGGATTTCCCAAAGCACCGGTCTAACAGACTACCGCCTGCTGTTTAGTACCGCCGAGTTAAAAAAAAGCAGCATGCGCTACTTTGAATAAGAACTGATGTAAGGAATGCGGCGCCGTCAATTATAGGGATTAATTATTTAGTTTAGTTTTATTCAATACAGAAAGGGGCTTGCGCTGTATGCCCAGGAATTATTCTAAGTCTGCGGAACTTTTTGAAAAGGCAAAAAGGGTCATCCCCGGGGGGGTAAACAGCCCGGTGCGCGCTTTTCAGGCAGTGGGGACAACCCCGCTTTTTATCACCCGCGGGGAGGGCCCGCTAGTATATGACGCGGACGGCAATGAATACATCGACTATGTGTGCTCATGGGGGCCGCTGCTCTTGGGTCACCGCCACCCGCAGGTGGTGGCCGCGCTAAAGCACTGCCTAGATGAGGTCGGCACCAGCTTTGGGGCGCCGACAGTGCTGGAAAATGAACTGGCCAAAATGATTGTTGAGGCTGTGCCGTCGGTGGAAATGGTTCGTCTAGTTAATTCCGGCACTGAGGCTACAATGAGTGCCCTCCGGCTGGCCAGGGGCTACACGAAACGGACTAAAATTGTCAAATTTGAAGGGTGCTACCACGGGCATGCGGATTATCTGCTGATTAAAGCTGGCTCCGGGGCGCTGACGCTGGGCGTGCCGACTAGCCCGGGGGTAACTACCGGTTCGGCAGCCGACACTATTAACGCAAGCTATAACGACCTGGATTCTTTGCAGGAGATTTTCCGGCAGAAGGGTGAACAGATAGCAGCGGTGATTGTGGAGCCGGTGGCGGGGAATATGGGTGTTGTTCCGCCGGCGGCGGGCTTTTTGGCGGGATTGCGCCGGCTAACTGAAGAGTACGGGAGCCTGTTGATTTTTGATGAAGTAATGACCGGTTTCCGGGTGGGCTACGGCGGGGCCCAAAAGCTCTATGGGGTCACCCCGGATCTAACTTGCCTGGGTAAAATAATCGGCGGCGGCCTACCGGTGGGCGCTTACGGCGGCCGGCACGAGATTATGAAACATGTGGCCCCGGCCGGGCCGGTATATCAGGCCGGCACCTTATCGGGTAACCCCCTGGCGGTAACAGCAGGAATAGCAACACTGCAGATCCTCCAGCAACCGGGCGCCTACGAACGCCTGGAAGAAAGTTCCGCAAAATTGGCCGGTTGGCTGCTGGAAGCAGCAGGGGAGGCCGGGGTAGACGTACAGCTCAACCGCATCGGCGCAATGTTAGGTGTCTTTTTCACACCGCAACCTGTGGTTGATTACGCCGGCGCCTGCTCAGCCGACCCGGCCCGCTACGCGGCGTTCTTTAAGGCCATGTTGGAACAGGGGATTTATCTGGCCCCCTCCCAATTTGAGGCTGCCTTTGTTTCACTGGCGCATGGCGAGCGGGAAATTGCACGTACCGCAGAGGCGGCGCGGCGCGCTTTCCGGCTTATAGACAAGGTAGATAAGTAGGGTATTAGAATGCTGAATTTAATGGCAACAACTCTTAGTCCCGGGGCGACATTGGCCAAAAGAACATGTGTGTTTGACCGGTTAACCGCGTCCTCTCCGAACATCAAAAGCGCTACGCTCACCAGGATCTCGACTGCCGATTTACGGCTGCTGTTTGAGCTGTATGATAAAATATTTTTTGATCACCGGTTTACCCAGGTTTATCAAGGTCGGCTGAAATTCTCCCTTTCACAGCGGATGACCAAAAGCGCCGGGAAAACTTTCTTTCCCAGGCACCCCGACAAGATCAGTCCCGGTGAGATGACGATCGAAATCCGGATGGGAACGGACTTTTTCTTTAAATACGACGAAATAGACTGTGATAAAACCGTATGCGGTATTACTACCACCAGCGCCCTGGAAGCGTTTCTACTGGTTTTTGAGCATGAGCTGTGTCATGTCATTGAGTTTATTCACTTTAATAACTCCAACTGCAGCGGAAAAAGGTTCAAAACCATTGCTAAAAATATATTTGGTCATACAGCCAGCTATCACGAGCTGCCTACCCACAGGCAGATCGCCCGGGTAAAGTACGGCCTAAAAATAGGTGACCCGGTGACATTTACATATGAAGGCAAAAAAGTTAAAGGGATTTTGTATAATATTAACAAAAGAGCAACGGTGATGGTCGGGGATAAAAATGGAAATTACACCGATAAACGTGGAAACAGGTATACAAAGTACTATGTGCCGTTAGAGTTTTTAGTGTGAGAAATTATCCAGCCATTTGGGGTACCAGCTGAAGGTTGTCGTATCTATAAATAAAACAGCCGGTTGTCCGACTGTTTTAATTCATAGAAAGTAAATTGGTTGCGGGGAGGGGATTTGAACCCCTGACCTCCGGGTTATGAGCCCGACGAGCTACCAGCTGCTCTACCCCGCGACGACAGTATTTATTATAGCACTGAAGCAAGTAGTAATGCAAGTTAATAATTGTGGTAATTAACTTGATATTGGGACTAGACGATCAGGTTAAAATTTTGTACAATATTAATAGTTAATTAAAGAGCACAAAATTAAATAAAAACACAAAATGGGGTGCACCACCGAAAGGGTGTAAATCTCATTTTGTGCTTTTTTTGTTTGGAAAGGAAATGGCAGAATGAAAGTAAATGGGTCCATTATTGCTTTGGTAGATAAGCAAAGCTTGTTAGATTTTTTAGAAGGCAACAAGTATGATATCATGAAAATTGCCGTAGAACGGAATGGAGAAATTGTTCCCAGAGAAGCTTATCGGAATGTTATGCTCAAGGACGAGGATACTCTGGAAATTGTAAGCTTTGTCGGAGGGGGTTGAGGCGTGAGATTAACGGTAAATGGGCAAAAGCTGGAACTAGCCTGTCAGACTGCCTTTCAAGTAAGAAAGCAATTAGGCCATCCATCTGACATCGTTATTGTCAATGGTTTTCAGATTGAAGAGGACTGCCCGGTGACAGATAGTGATCACTTAACCATCATCCCCAAAGGGAGCATGCCGGAAAGGAAAGCGCTGGAGCACATGATCATGGCCAGGCACACTCCTAATATACACAAAAAGTTAAAAAAAGGAAAGGTAGCTATTGCCGGGTTAGGAGGACTTGGCTCTAATATTGCTGTGATGCTGGCCAGGACCGGTGTCGGGCATCTGTTGCTGGTTGATTTTGATCTTGTTGAGCCAAGCAATTTAAACCGGCAAAGTTATTATATCAGCCATTTAGGGCTACCGAAAACAGTTGCTCTCAAAAAACAGCTGGAAGAAATTAATCCCTTCATTAACTTAAAAACTCAACAGGTAAGGGTAAAGGAAGATAATGTTAAGGAACTCTTTAGCGGCTATGATATAATTTGTGAAGCCTTTGACCGGCCGGAGGCCAAAGCCTTACTGGTAAATGCAGCACTAGAGCAGCTACCCGGTATTAAAATAATAGCCGCTTCCGGTATGGCCGGGTATG
Source organism: Desulfotomaculaceae bacterium (assembly GCA_028702435.1). Taxonomy (GTDB): domain Bacteria; phylum Bacillota; class Desulfotomaculia; order Desulfotomaculales; family Pelotomaculaceae; genus MVQL01. The sequence goes on from JAQVOX010000002.1 coordinate 13,390, forward strand.
ATAGTGCTAATCTAATCAAAACAGTAAAACCGATGAAAAATTTATACATATGTGGAGATTTAGAAAATGAAGCAATAGCCGGGCGAGGGTTGATGGCGCCAAGAGTACAAATTTGTGCCGGCCATCAAGCAAACATGGTGCTGCGGTTATTGCTTGAAATAGAAGAAGTATGAAAGGAGCCGGCCAGATGAGTGATCAATTAATCATTGGTGGACATGCAGTTCAATCAAGACTAATCTTGGGTTCAGGTAAATTTTCGCTGCAAATCATCAAGGCTGTTGTGGAAAATGGCGGCGCGGAAATGGTGACCCTGGCCCTGCGCCGGGCCAACCTAGGTGGACAAGAGAATATCCTGGATCATATCCCCAAAGGCGTTACCTTATTGCCTAACACTTCCGGCGCCAGAAATGCCGGGGAAGCGGTAAGGATTGCCCGGCTGGCCCGAGAAATTGGATGCGGGAATTTTGTCAAAGTGGAAGTAATTCGCGACACCAAGTACCTATTGCCGGATAATTATGAAACCATTAAAGCAACGGAAATCCTGGCCAAAGAGGGGTTTATTGTGATGCCCTATATGTATCCGGACTTAAATGTGGCCAGGTCTTTAGTCAATGCCGGTGCAGCAGCAGTGATGCCCCTGGCGGCGCCGATTGGCAGTAATAAAGGTCTTTGTACAAAAGATTTCATACAAATCCTGGTAGATGAAATAGATTTGCCCATCATTGTCGATGCCGGCATCGGCCGCCCGTCACAAGCCTGCGAGGCCATGGAAATGGGTGTTGCCGCCATAATGTGCAATACGGCAATAGCAACGGCAGGCGATGTGGCCCTGATGTCCAAAGCATTCAAACAAGCCATTGAGGCCGGGCGGGCGGCCTATCTAGCCGGGCCAGGCCGGGTAATTAATAATCAGGCTGAGGCATCCAGTCCCTTGACCGGATTTTTGGAGGATTGATGATGGCGTTAAACAGGCTAAACCATATGGAATATATTGAGGGCATGGAAGCTATTGACTCGGATCTGATGGACAAAGTATTAAACTATACCGCAGCATATGATTACCGACAATATACCGGTAAAGATGTAGAAAAAGCCCTGGCGCAAGAACAACTTTCTATTGGTGATTATGCATCCATATTGTCTCCGGCAGCGATGCCCTATTTAGAAGAAATGGCCCAAAAAGCTAGGTCGGAGACAAGAAAGCATTTTGGAAATTCTATTTATGTGTTTACTCCTTTATATATCGCCAACTATTGCGAAAATCACTGCATTTACTGCGGCTTTAACTGCAAAAATAAAATCCGGCGGGGCAAGCTTTCTCTTGAAGAAGTGGCAGTAGAGCTTAAAGCGATTGCAGCTACCGGTCTGAAAGAAGTTTTAATTTTAACCGGGGAATCCCGCCTGAAGTCCGGGGTAGAATATATTGGCGAAGCAGTTAAACTAGCGGCGAAATACTTTTCCACCATCGGTATTGAAATCTATCCGCTAAATTTGAAAGAATATGCTTATCTGCAGCAGTGTGGAGCAGATTTTGTTTCTGTTTATCAAGAAACTTATAATATAAATAAATATGAACAGGTTCATTTAAGCGGTCCCAAGCGGATTTATCCCTACCGGTTTCATGCCCAGGAGCGTGCTCTATTGGGTGGCATGCGTGGTGTTGCTTTTGGTTGTCTGCTCGGGCTGGATGATTATCGCAAAGATGCCTATGCTGCCGGCTTGCACGCATTTTTTATGCAACAAAAGTATCCCCACGCTGAGATTTCTTTCTCCACACCGCGTTTAAGACCTTATATAAATAAGGTGGATAATAATCCTCATGATGTTCGCGAAAGGCAGCTATTACAAGTGATTTTAGCTTATCGTTTGTTTATGCCCTATGCGGGCATTACCATTTCAACCCGGGAAAGAGCCGTTTTTCGTGACCATGTGATTGGCCTGGCAGCCACAAAAATTTCAGCCGGAGTAAGGGTTGGGGTTGGCGGTCATAGGGCAGAAGAAAAGGGCGATGAGCAGTTTGAAATTTCTGATCCGCGCAGTGTTCACCAAGTGCATCAAATGATTCTAAGCAGGGGCCTGCAGCCTGTTTATACAGATTATATCAGAGTTTAGGAGAAGTTTATGCTCATTTGTATAACAAATCGAAAGCTTTGTAGGGATGATTTTCTCAACCGGATTGATCAAATTGCCAAAGGGAAACCTCATGCTATAATGTTGAGGGAAAAAGATTCAAGTACTCCAGAATATAAAAGCCTGGTTAAAAAAATAATTGAAATCTGTGTTAAAAATCAGGTATCGCTGATTATCAACCAAAACATTGAAATAGCCGTAGAAATGAATTGTTCATATATCCATTTATCAATGCCGGATTTAAGAAAATACAAGAAAAAAATCAAACTTTTTTCCCAGACCGGTGCTTCTGTTCATTCAGTAAGTGAGGCCAGGGAAGCACAGGAATTAGGAGCCACCTATTTAATAGCCGGGCACATATTTCCTACGGCATGTAAAGAAGGGGTTCCGCCCAGAGGACTCTCTTTTTTACGGGAAGTGTGCGATGCAGTTGAGATTCCGGTATTGGCAATTGGCGGGATCACTAAGGATAACGTTAAAGCGGTTACACGTACAGGGGCAAAGGGAATATGTGTGATGAGTGAGGCTATGACCTGTTTAAAGCCGGTTGAACTGGCCGGCAGTTTTAGATTCTGAATGACCCTGAAAGACCAGATTCAGGATGCCCTGATCTATTCCGAGGTCACGGGCAGCGATCAATGCCCGATTGGCCTGGAGCTTGCGATATAATTAGAACAGTATTTTAGATCAAATACATTATAAATGGGGGTTAAGAAATGAAAGAAGTTAGTATCACCGTATTCGGGACTAATGCGCCTGTGCCCGCCGGCAGTTGTTGAGGCCCATCCCCTGTGGACGCATGTTGCGGACCGGCAATGACCATGCAAGAAGAAGCGGAAGACCTCAAGGACCATCTTGTCAAAAATTTTGACCAGGCCGTTCAGTACGCCTACGTAGATGTGCAAAGTGAGGAGATGAAAAATTACCCGGAAATTACGGCAATTGTGGATCGGGTAAACCTCCCGTTGATTGTGATTAACGGCCAGCCCCGCTTCCACGGTGGGATTTCCCCTGGTATGATCTTGGAAGCAGTGAGTGAACTGGTAGAATGATCAAAATTATGTATCTGGACGTTAATGCCTCTTCTTTAGGAGGCATTAACCATTAAATATAAAGATAATTTTATATAAAGCTGCGCCTGGATAATGGAATAACCTAGAAAAATACGCGGATAGGGGTGCTTTATGATCAAAATATTCCTGAGCTCAGCCTACGATGAGCAAAGCGAACCAAGAGGGCAATTTGTTGACCTGATCAGACAAGTTCTTGCCGGCATTGGAGTGGAGGAAGAAAATGTTTTCATACCGGATGCAAACACTTCCCGGCAGGTAGTTTTGAAGAATCTCGATGAGAGCGATTTAGTGATTTTCTTAATGACCCCATATTACGGTTCTTTAATCAAACCTGGATGCATAGAAGATTGCCCGGCGGCAGAATGCCCGATGTATCAGGCAGAGATGCCGAAAAAATTTATATCCGATCTCCACTGCCAGCTAAAAAGAGTGATCAAAACGGGAAAACCCCACTTAACCTTCTATGCGGACGTCAACTATAACGTTATTGAAGCCGTTAACAAGTGGAAAAATGAAGGGCTCACATTAGAAGCAATCAAAGACCGGGCCCGCAGGCAGTTTCCAGGGCTAACCGAAATGGACCTGGAACATTACCATGAGATTGCGGGCGCAGCCGTAGATTTGATTAACGGTGATCTGCAAGAGGAATTGAACCCGCCGCTTGGGGGGACTGAAATTAAAGGTTACGCGGTAAAAGGTCCGCAAGATGTGGGCGTCATTCTGGAAAACATAGCTCGGGAAGCCCTGAAAATTTACGGCAGGCTGGCGGAGGAGAATCCGGAAACCTACCTGCCTGCCGTGGCGATGACCCAGAATAACCTGGGCGCCTTTTATAAAGCTTCCGGCAACTTTACGGGTGCGGAAAAGGCCTACCGTGAGGCCCTGGCCATCCACGCCCGGATGGCGGAGCGGGATGCGGATACTTACCTGCCGGCCCTGGCCATGACTCAAAACAACCTGGGCATCCTTTATCTTAACCTGGGTAATTTTACCCAGGCGGACCAGGCTTTACAGGAAGCCCGGAAAGTTTATACCCAGTTGGCGGAAAAGCATCCGGATGACTACCTGCCCGCTCTGGCCACGACCCGGTACAACCTGGCTATCTTTTACCGCAGCACAGGCAAACTAGAGGAGGCGGAAACGGCCTTCCAGGCAGGCACGCAAAATTTTAAAAAGCTGGCGGATAAGAACCCGGAGCTCTACCTGCCGGCTCTGGCCAGGATTCAAAACACCCTGGGAGTCTTTTACCGCGACACAGGCAAACCGGCGGAGGCGGAAGAGGCTTATCATGAAGCCCTGAAAATTTATGATCAACTAGCGGAGCAGAGCCCGGACTCTTTCCTACCCGCCCTGGCCGGCGCCATTAATAATCTCGCCGTTTTATATGGTGATACAGGCAGCTTTGCGGAGGCGGAAAAGTCCTTCCAGACAGCCCTGCAGATTTTTGCAAAACTGGCGGATGAGAACCCGGAGGTCTACCTGCCGGTCCTGGCCGGAACCCAGGTTAACCTGGGCAACTTTTATTGTGATGCCGGCAAGTTTGCCGAGGCTAAAAAAACCTACCGGGAAGCCATCATCATTTACGGCGGGCTGGCGGACAAGGACCCGGCAAAGTATTTGCCGTATGTGAATAAGGTTAAGGAAATAAGAAAGAGGTTAATGGGAAACAGGTAATGTTTTTCGGGTTATAAACTGCTGCCGGTTATTTAAATAGTTTTCTCCGGCCGGTTTTTTTCTTTGCTCCGGTGATGCTCTGCACCCGCAGCCCTTTCCGGCTCTGGCGCACGGTAGCGGCCATGAAACTGTAAAACACCAGCGCCCACAGGCCGCCGGCAACGGCAACCCCCAGCAAGATGCGCCAGGGCGGCGCCCACAGCAGCGGCCGGCTGAGGGCATAAAGGCCATAGAGAATCGTTTCCGGGAAGCCCCAGCTGAAAGACACCGCCGGCATTTGAGGCAGCACCGCCGTCAGCTCCGCCGGCGGCAAGATATATAAAAGCCCCAGGGCTAAAAAGAGCATAAACAGGAGATTGACTAAATACATCAAAATGGAGGCCACCGGGGATACCCGCATCTGAGGGCTATCCGGGTTGTAGCGGCTGTTGTTGACCGAGTAGTAGAGCCCGATGGCGCTGGCCCCCAGGGTCAGCAGCACCGCCCCCACGGCCAGGGACACGGTTAAAGCAACTGAAGAGCCAAGGGCGGCCATGGTCCCCACCAGCAGCGCCTCCATCAAAAGCAAGGTGGGCAGGGCCGCAGCCACCAATTTCCCCCACACTACCGGCCAGCCGGCCAGGGGAACGCTGTTTATTACCCAGTCCGCCTCCCCCTCGCGGCCAAAAGACTGCAGGGCCATATTGCCGCTAAACATCATGCTGTAGATAACCAGCACCATGATCGCTGAACCCCGGGTGGCCTCCGAGGGCAAAAGCAGGGTTTGGCCCACAAAAAAGACCATGATGATCAGGGGCATCATATAGCCAAACCACTCCCGGGTGTCACGCCTCACGTAAAGCAAATCCTTTTTGGCCACAGCCCACATGCCCAGCCAGGGGGAGGCTTTCCCAGCCACCACGCGGCCGGCTGTCAGGACCGGGACGCTCTCCTGCGGCAGGCTCCGGGCAGGCTTTGCATGCGGGCTGCCCTTTTTCCGCCTGCCTCCTCCCCCCTGGCTGAGGGAAATCCACCCCCTGCGGAAACCCCGCTGCACCAGCAAAAAGGATAAGCAGTACAGCGCCGCGCCTACGGCCAGCAGCAGCAGGCTCCAGCCCAGCCCGGCCGGCAGGCTGCCCGACACTCCTCCTGCCAGGGCCCGCGAGCCCCAGCCCCAGGGGAAATAGTCCATTATCTTTAACATCTGCTGCTGCCCGGCCAGCCAAGCGCCCATGTTCAGGCTTTTGTTATGCATGAGCAAACCCGGCAGTTGGAATACAACGGCAATCACGATCCCACCCAGGGCGCCCACGACACCGATGGCCTCCCGACTGCGGTGGGGCGGCACAACCCTCATCACCAGCATATTCAATAATTGAGACAGCGCGGTACCGATGATCCATAATCCCAGGCTCACCAGTATGACCAGCACGTAAAAAAGCGCGCCCGCCTGAAAGAGCAGCCCGTAAAAAATGCCCGGCAGCAAGGCAAACAGCACCACCGTCAGGAAGTTGCTGCCGGCAACAACCAGCGACTTGACCGCAAATACCGCCCGCACGGAAACCGGGGCGACAAACAATAGTTCCAAATCCTCCGACATATACAGGGCGGCAAAAGCCGCGGTGATGCCGAAAAACACCTGACCGGCCAGCCCCATCATCAATAGCAGCGACAAAAACCCGCGGGCATTCTGGGGCGGCATGGCCTGCAGGGCTCCATAAGCGGCAAATCCCAGGTAGACCAGAACTGCCAGCAGTCCCGCTCCGGCAACAACCATACCGATCCAGGCGCCAATTGGCCAGTGGCGGATCTTCTGCCAGCTCACATGGACCTGGCTTCCCAACAACAGCTTGAAGTCCTGCCAGGCTGACCGGGCTTCGGGCGCATGGGTCAGAGGAGGCGGCAGCGCAATTTTCATCACTTACTCCCCCTCCTCCAGGCCCCGGATGAGCTCGGCGCTTTCGTGCCCGCCGGTAAGCTCAAGGAAGGTGTCCTCCAGGCTCTCCCCACCGTGCCCCACCGCACGGCGCAGCTCTTCCGGGCTGCCCTGGGCAATCAGCCGGCCTTCCTTGAGAATGCCCACCCGGTGGCACATTCGCTCGGCTATTTCCAGGATATGTGTGGAAATAAAGACGGCCGCCCCCATTTTGGCCATTTCCTGCAGGACATCCTTTAATAAGCGGGCGCTGGCCGGGTCAAGGCCGACGGTGGGCTCATCCAGCAGGATCACCCGGGGCTGGTGGATCAGCGCCGAGGCCAGCACCACTTTTTGCCTCATGCCGTGGGAATACCCCTCCAGCAATTCATCCGCCCGTTCCGCCAGTCCAAACATCGCCAGCAGCCGCTCGGCGCTTTGCCGGGAAACCGCCCTGGGTATCCGGTAAAGATCGGCCATCAATAACAAAAACTCCCGGGCCGTCAGCTTACCGTACAGCTTTGGCTGGTCCGGCACATAAGCCATCAAGGCCTTGGCTTGCGCCGGCTGCTTATTTATATCATAACCACAAATATAAGCCTCGCCCTGGGTGGGGTCCAAAAGACCCGTCAGCATCCTGATGGTGGTGGTTTTCCCGGACCCGTTGGGCCCTAAAAATCCAAAAATCTCACCGCCTTTTATCTGCAAATCAAGGTGGTCAACGACAGTTGCCTGGCCAAACCGCTTGGTCAGCTGGACAGTCCTGATTAAAACATCTTCCACCGGTGCGTCTCCTTCCGTTGGTAAATAGAATGAATGTCATGGCTAAAAAATAATGGTTCCTCCCGGAAAATTCTATTCCATGAAATTGGCAAGTGTCAATTGAAGTAAATGGTAAAACCACACTATTTCCAAAATCCTGCTAACAAAGTTACCTTTATATATATGATGTCCCCCGGCGGAGGTAATTACTGGGTAGAAGAGAAATATATAATATATCCAACAATAGATTAATTTTTTAACATTAGGTGTCAATTCACAATACAATTAACCAACCCTTCCAGCAATATGGCAGCTTCAACAGCTGCCATATTGTACGCTAAAGATTTAAAGCTCGATAATTTTTGCGGCAATATTTTTGCAGAATTCGCTATCGTGCTCCACAAACAGGACAGTCGGTGAGTATTCCAGCAGTAATTCCTCAATTTGCATCCGGGAGGTCACATCTATAAAATTAAGCGGCTCGTCCCAGACATACAAGTGGGCTTTCTCACAAAGGCTTCTGGCGATCAGCACCTTTTTCTTTTGTCCGCCGCTGAAATCAGACATATCCTTTTCAAATTGCACCCTGGAAAAATCAAGTTTTCTCAAAATGGCCTTAAACAGGCTTTCATCAATATGATTATCTGCGGCATAGCCGGACAAGCTGCCCCTAAGATGCGCGGTGCCCTGCGAAACATAAGATATTTTAAGCCGACTGCCTCTTCTGAAATTACCGGTGTAAGCAATGTTTTCTCCGCAGATCAGCTTGATCAGACTCGACTTTCCCGAACCGTTTTTACCCCACAGCGCGACCCGGTCACCCTGCTCAATGGTGAAGCTGACATCCTGGCAGGCCACTTTTTCACCATAATATATTGAGACTTTTTCAAGCTCCACAAGGCGGCCTGCATGATAGTTAAGCTGGGAAATCTTCACCTTGTCAGCGCTTTCAATATTTTTAAGTAGCTTGGACCGCTCCTCAACGGCTGATTGTTGTCTTGTTTCGATTGCCTTAGAGCGCTTCATCATCTTCGCGGCCTTGTGGCCGATATACCCTTTATCCGCCTTTACGCCGGAATTCTTTTGGCCAAACTTTGTTTTTTCCACTTGATCCGACCAGTCGGAGGTGCGCCTGACCGCGGCCGACAGGCGCCTTATATCCTTGCGTAGTTTCTCATTTTCGGCAAGCTCAAAGTTGTCCTGCATTTTTTTGTTTTCCCACCAGGATGAAAAATTCCCTTTTTGAATTTCAATACTTGTTTTATTGATTGAAAGGATGTGGTCAATGCAGCGGTCGAGAAATACCCGGTCGTGAGACACTAAATAAAACCCCGTTTGGAGCCCAGATAGTTGCTGACAATTTTTCTTGCCTGCATATCGAGGTGGTTGGTCGGCTCGTCTATCAACAGGAAACTATTCTCTTTAAGAAATAGGGCCGCAAGCAGTACTTTTGTCTGCTCCCCGTTGGAAAGGGTGGCAAAAGGGCGGTGTAAAACGTCCTCGGCGACCTGCAGCAGTGAAAGCTCCCGCATAAGTTCCCAGGAGAGGCAATCCGGGCAAATGTGATCAATCACATTAATGGTGTCGGTTTCCTGATCAATTATATCAAAAGGAAAATACTCAAAGCTGATATTTGCCGAAATGCGGCCGTTGTATTCGTATTTGCCTAGCAGCAAGTTGAGGAATGTGGTTTTGCCACGGCCGTTTCTTCCCGTGAACCCCAGTTTCCAGTCTGTATCTATCTGGAAGCTTATGTTTTCAAATATATTATCGTAACTGCCTTCATAGGCAAAGGTCAGATTTGACACGTTTATTAAAGACATAAGTAATCCTCCTGTATAAAATAATAAAAGCCGCAAGAAAGTCAATTCTTGCAGCTCATAAATACAGCAAAGCCACGCCCTTACCGGGCATAACGAAGATATATTGCCTGAGTGAAAGAATCAGTAGCTTTCTTGCTTAAGCACAACAAAACAAGGGGCATTCTACAGCCCTCAATGCTTTTTATTATGCTTTATATAATTAGCAAGATTAGCTGCGCATCCTTTCAACTCCAGTCACCTTGTTTGCAAACATTTTAACATACCGGTTTTCAAAATTCAACAAAGCAGAACCTGGTTGGGGTTAGATGGTATTCTTCAGGCTCGTACACAATGGTTAATTTTTATTCATTGGGAGATAATATCGGCTTGAGAAATGTTTTTAGAGGTTATGAATTATGGAGAAGAAACAGCCCGAATCAATTAGAAATCAACGCCGGCCGAAAGGGATCACCAGCCCTTTTACCGTGAACTTTTTTCATATGAGAAACCCCTGGGTCACTGCCTGGTGGTCCGCTGCCTTTCCGGGGTACGGCTTTATCATCCTGGGCAGTTATGTAAAGGGGTTTTTGTTAATTAGCTGGGAGTTCGTCATCAACGTTTCCTGCGAACTGAATACCGCGATCATGTACTCCCTGACGGGGAGGTTTGAACAGGCTAAAGAGGTTATCGACTTAAATTTTTTTTTGTTTTACGTTGCCGTGTACATCATGACGATCTGGAGGTCTCACGGCCTGACGGTTGATTTTGCCAGCGCTATTGCCCTTGAATACTTGAGGCGGTTCTTCCATCCAGCCGTTTTCCATCATTATTTTTACACCTTTTTGCGTGTACATACCTACTTTCGCCATCATTTGGGCATACCTGGTAACAATATCGTTTCTTGGCGACGCCGCCAGTGAAACCCCGTAAGCCCCAATACCTGAAGCATTAAGTATTATTACATGGGCCATCATTAGTTTATCCGAGAAAGGCGCCTCGGTTGAATCAGCCACACCCGCATCCCCGGGCAAAGGGGCAGGTATACCATCTTCTCTAAGTATCGAGATAAAATCCTCGATGACACTATCTGCTATTTTTATCCCCTCTAACATGTAACCCCGCACTTTTTTAGACTTCGCAACCTGGGCAAAACCAGCCAGGAAAACACGGCCAATATGGTTAATCAGACTGTTCAAATATAAGTGGTTAACTTCCTCCGCCAAGAGCGGCCTTTTTTCTCCAATAAACCCGGCTAAAAAACTGGTTTGTCTGATTATGTCTCTTTCATCAGAGACATGAATAAAGGGGTGCCTTGGGAGGATGCCCCTGGACAACATAACGTTAACAGCTTTCCTGCTCAAACTAACGGTAGTATCAATACATTCTTCAAAAAAATCTATCATATCCGAGCGTGTGGAAATGCTTAAGTTAAGTGTATTCATCACCAGGCTAAACCTGCTCATATTTCTAATGTAGTAAAGATGAAATGAGTCGGTATAAAGTCTGGGAGCATTGAGGTTAACATCTTTTTCCGTAAATCCGCAGGGAACAATTATACTTTCCTTTTTCATTATATCAGCCGCTCTTCTTGAACGTTTCTCGCTTAATCCAAGTGCTTCAGACATCAAGGGGCGGATATCACTTTCATCAGCTTCGACCTTTTCAAAATACCTGAACACGCACGACAGCATGGTATAGTGCATGTATACCCTCCAGAGCGAAGAAACTTCCGCTACAGTAAGCTCCGTATTTGTTTTGGCAGTTCCTAAAACATATCCCTTTGCTTTTTCAATCCACCGGTTTGCTTCCATTTATTGTCCATTCCTTTCTTCGTCCTCATCTTTAATAAGCAACTTCGTTGCCACCGGCTGCGATCTCATAAAGAATTTCTTCACAGCCGGGACTAATGCGTCTTCCTGCCACAGTTGATACACATACAGGAAAAGTCCTAGTATAGTAGCAATAAGAAAAGTACTTGTGGTTTTAGATTATGTACTGACAAACTAACAAGAGTTTTTTCCTATTCAAGCCTGCCTGAAAACGGTCTCTATAATGATAATATCTTTTCCTAATCCAGACAAAATATTATCCCACTAAAGAATCCTCCTTGGTTGTAATATTAACGGAATATTTAGTGGCTAGGCTACACAAAAAAAGAACGATTCAAAGCGTCCTCTTGTTTGCAGGTAAAAGGCAGTATTCATTTTTTAGGCCTACATCAGCAGGCGCTCGGTACCTAAAGCCGCATGATAAAATTATGAGAATAACCCTCCCGTGTGAGGGTTATTCTTTGATCAGAAAGTTTCCCGCCGGTTGATTTATTTAACCGCAATCAACTATCAATCCATTGTTTTATGAGGTGAAACCCGTACAATTATAGGTGAGGTGGTCATTATGAAAGAAATCAATATCGCTAAGACACTTGTTGCAAAGCGCAGGGAGAAAGGCATTACCCAGGAAGAGCTGGCCGCATATATCGGGGTCTCGAAAGCATCTGTTTCAAAATGGGAAACAGGGCAGAGCTACCCGGACATCACCTTCCTTCCGCAGCTTGCGGCGTATTTCAATATCAGCATTGACACGCTGGTGGATTATGCGCCGCAGATGACGAAGGAAGATATCAAAAAGCTGTATCACCGGCTGTCAAATGATTTTGCCGCCCAGCCATTTGATGGGGTTTTGGAAGAATGCCGGGCAGTGATTAAGAAATACTATTCTTGTTTTCCGCTGCTGCTGCAGATGGCAGTGCTGCTGGCTAATCACCATATGCTGGCAGTAGAAAGGACTAGGCAGGAAGCCATACTAAAAGAATCAGTGAAGAGGAGCTTATAACCACCAACCGGCATATTCCAAATCCAAAATTTATCTTCCCGTTTGATATACTGTGTGTTCCGGGAGATTCAGCACAGATTAATGCTGGCAAAAGTACAAAGCCCTAATAATTAAATGCACACATAAGTGAGAAACCACATATTACTTCACTAATATGTGGTTTCTTGAATAAATATTTATTCTTCATGTGACGAAGGTTTATTCTCTTTATCGTCAGATATGAACTGTTTAATAACTGGTAGAATCTGTCTAAACTCCATGGGAAGCGGGAACAGGACAGTAGTGTTGGGGGTGTTGGCCACTTCAGAAAGAGAGCGAAGTGTCCTCAAGGTCATACCGCCCTCGACACCCGTCAGTATCTCAGACGCCCTGGCCAGCTCTTCGGCTGCCTGGCGCTCCCCTTCCGCCTGGATGATGTATGACCGCCGGTTCCTCTCCGCTTCCGCCTGGCGGGCAATAGCCCTGGTCATCTCAGTCGGAAGCAAAACGTCCTTGATTTCTACACCGGTAACTTTTATACCCCAGGGATCTGTAGACTCATCCACAATATTTTGGATAATCTGGTTGAGTTTTTCCCGTTTTGACAGCAGCTCATCCAATTCTGCAGTGCCCACAACACTTCTTATCGTGGTCTGAGCCAGCTGGCTGGTAGCCTCGTGATAACTTTCAACGTTGACTACCGCATTTTCCGGTACTATAACCCTGTAGTACAGGACCGCATTCACCTTGCAGGCAACATTATCCTTTGTGATTACATCCTGGGGCGGCACATCGAAGACGATTATTCTTAAGGATATCCTCATTATCCGGTCAATAATGGGGATGATGAAGATCAGTCCCGGCCCCCGCGCGTTAACCAGTCTGCCCAGCCTGAACAGCACAGCTCTTTCGTATTCCGGTATAATCTTAATGGCTGACGATAGAATAAAAACAACTAAAACAACCCAAACCACCATCGTGAGAAAATCATAAAGCGCCGACATTCCTATCACTCCTCCGTTTGATTATCCTCTGCCGCCTCAACAGCAGCACTGACATAAAGCCTCATCCCACGCCGCTCGATAACCCTTACCTGCTGCTCCTCCAGTATATTTGAGCCATCCTTTGATACGGCCTGCCAGATTTCCCCACGAAATCTCACCAGGCCTTCAGGGTCCAGCCTTTTAACCACGTATGCCGCAGCATGCTGGAACTCAGCATCTCCGTGTACAGGGTCCAACCTGCGTATCCGGGCCAGACTTATTACAACAATTACCAGGACAATGGCTCCGATAACCCCAACGCCCAGGGCCATAACCTTGAAAGACTGGAACCAGTCTGCCGGCATCAGCGGCTCGATGGGAAAGAAGAGGACGCCTAAAACTATGCTAACCAGCCCGCCCACCCCCAAAATGCCATAGGTGGGGGTGAACAGCTCGGCAACAAGAAGTCCGATGCCCAGCAAAATTAAAAGGCCTGCCCCAAGGTTCCCCTGAAAAAGCCCCATTCCAGTCAGGCCCAGGATTAGACTAACTGAACCGATAATTTCCGGTACAAAGAACCCGGGGGAATAAAAGCCTATAATGAGCCCGTAAATGCCCAGTAAAAGCAAGATCATGGACAAGGTAGGGTTACTGATGAGGTGGATGAAACTTTCACTTGTGTCCATGGGCACATCCGTAACAATTGCGCCGGAAGTATTCAGTATCTTACTTCCGGTTCCAGTCTTGACCGTCATGCCGTGAATTTTTTGCAGCAGGTCGTCCATGTCCGCAGCATTTAAGTCAACAACACTTCTTTCCAAGGCCTCCCTGTTGTCCATGGACAGGTTTTCCGTCACAAACTTTTCTGCAAGGTCCACTGGACGCCCGCGTTCCTTGGCTATGCTTTTCATGTGTCCGGCAAGAAAGTTGATTGTCTTCTGGTCGGCTGCCTGCACATCTTCCCCCGGAACCGCGGTTACAGGCATAGCTGCTCCGCAGGTGGTTCCCGGAGACATAGCCGCAATATGACCATTAAGCAGGATGAAGGTTCCGGCCGATGCAGAAATAGCTCCCTGAGGGCCGACATAAGTAATTATTGGCACTTCAGATGCGGACATGGCCTGGATTATGTCTAAGGTGGCAGTAACCAGCCCGCCTGGAGTGTTGAGCATTATTGCCACCGCTTCTACTCCATCCGACGCCGCTGTTTCCAATCCTCTGCTTATATGCTTGGCTGTACCGGCAGTGACTGTTTCGTTGACATGCAGGACATAAACCGCAGGCCTGACTACTTCCGTCGCTGCAGGAAGCACAGCCAGAGCGACCAACAGCACCGCAAGCGCTAGAGTCAGCGCGACTCTCTTTTTATATTTCATAGTTTTCACCCAATGAGCTGTTTTTTCTCATTATTGTTGGCTTATCACAGAAGATTATTCCCTTTTTATTTTTAAATGTTTCAATGTGATTATATAACATTTAGCTTGCCCCTTTTAAATAGACAAACCAATATTTACCCTTAAATAAGGTGAAATCAATGGAGATAAAATCAGGTTTGTTTATTTTAGAATTTTGGTTAAGGTTTTGTGAGGTTCTTTAAATATTATTATGGGCCAGGCCCGAAATTTCCCTGATGTTATTAAATCCATTTTCGTTCAAATAGCTTTCAATTCCCGCCAGTACTTCCATTGTGGCCAGTGGGTTGACAAAGTTGGCAGACCCGACTGCTACCGCCGTAGCCCCGGCCAGGAGGAACTCGATCGCGTCCGCGGCGGAGGTGATGCCGCCCATACCGATAATCGGCAGTGGCACGGCCTGGCGCACTTGCCAGACTGCCCGGAGGGCCACCGGCTTCACGGCCGGGCCGGAGAGACCGCCGAGGATGTTACCCAGAACCGGGCGCCTGGCCCTGATGTCGATGGCCATCCCCAGCAAAGTGTTAATCAGGGAGAGGGCGTCGGCGCCGGCTGCGGCCACTTTCTCGGCCACCGCCACGATGCTGGTAACGTTGGGGGAAAGTTTGATGATCACCGGTAGATGCGTGCTTTCTTTCACCAAACGGGTGACTTCCGCGGCTGACGCCGGGTCACTGCCGAACTGCAGCCCGCCTTTTTTTATATTGGGGCAGGAGATATTGACCTCCAGGGCGGCCACCCCGGCGGTCCGGCTGAGCTTTTCCGCCAGCCGGGCGTAGTCCTGCGCCGTATCGCCGGCGATGTTCACAATCACCGGCAGGTCATAGTCCGCCAAAAATGGCAGCGCCTCGGTGATAAACCGCTCCACCCCGGGGTTTTGCAAACCGATGGAGTTCAGGACACCGGCCGGGGTTTCCACCAGCCTGGGTGTGGTGTTACCGGCGCGCGGCAGCAGGGTGATCCCTTTGACCACGATGGCGCCCAGGCGGTTTAAGTCCAGGTAGGGAGCGTATTCCGGCCCGAAGCCAAAGGTACCGGAAGCGACAGTGACCGGATTTTTCATCCGCAGGCTGCCAATGTTTACCGTCAGGTGCGACCTACCCGCGTCTTTGGAGGCATTCACACCGCTCATGCCCACACCACCTCCCCAGCCGGGAAAACCGGCCCTTCCGTGCACACCCGCCGGTACTGGATGCTACCTTCGCTGCCGGTTTTACACACACAGGAAAGACAGGCCCCCACACCGCAGCCCATCCGCTCTTCCAGGGAGAGCTCACCGGAAACGCCGAATTCTTTAATAATTTCAGCCAGACGCCGCTGCATTCCGCCTGGGCCGCAACCGTAAATCATGGCATATTCACTGCTCCGGGCCATATTCTCCGCAAACAGGTCGGTCACCAGGCCGTGGTATCCGGCCGAGCCGTCATCGGTAGCCGGCTCAACCCGGTGGCCGAGCCCTTTGATTTCCTTGGTAAAGAATAATTGCCCCGCTGTCGCCGCCCCCAGGAAGACGTCGGCGCTTACCCCGAACACGGCTAACTCCAGCAGGAGAAAATAGAGGGGGGCGATGCCGATGCCACCGGACACCACGGCCACCCTGGCCTGACTTTTCGGTAGGGAGAAACCTCTCCCCAGCGGCCCCAACAAGCTCACCGGTTCGCCTTGAGCCTTTTGGGTCAGTAAGGCCGTGCCCCGGCCGGCGACTCGGTAAAACAAGGCCACCTCGCCGTTTTCCCGGTCCACAGCGTTGATACTGATTGGCCGGCGCAAAAATGGGTCCAGGGTACTGCCGCAGCGTACCTGTAAAAACTGCCCGGGCCTGGCTGCGGCAGCAATATCCGGCGCTAGAAGGTTCAGCCGGTAGTGACCGGGCCCTATCATTTCTTGTTTGGTTATTTCTGCATCAAGTAAGAACGACAATTTATTTCCCCCATTTAAGCGTTTATCTAACGCGCGGACATTTTCTCCAAAACTCTAATGATTGCTCAAGGCGTATAATACGGCCGCTGTAAAAACCAGTCTAAATCTTATTCACGCTAAAGCACCTTCCCGCATTACGATCCGGCCGCCTAATATGGTTGCATAGGGCAGGCCTTGTAGAACGCGTCCGGCAAAGGGGGTATTGCGTCCCTTGCTTGCAAACTGCTCCGGGTCTACCGTCCAGGTGGCTGCCGGGTCGATGATGGTAATGTCCGCATCCGCCCCGACTGCCAGCTCTCCCTTGGGCAGGCCCAGGATGGTGGCCGGGTTTAAGGTCAGCTTGGCTACCGCCTCTAGCGGGGTCAGGATGCCGGTGGCCACCAACTCGGTCCAGACCAGGCCCACCGCAGTTTCCAGCCCGACCATGCCGAAGGGGGCCAGGCCGTATTCCACGTCTTTTTCTTCAATTGTATGCGGGGCGTGGTCGGTGGCAATGACACTGATCGTCCCGTCGGCCAGCCCTTGCCTTACCGCGGCTACATCGGCGCCAGTGCGCAGGGGCGGGTTGACCTTGGTGGACGTGTTGTAGCCGGTCACCGCCTCATCCGTCAGGGTAAAGTGGTGCGGGGTGACCTCGGCGGTCACCCGGATCCCTCTGGCCCTGGCCTCCCGCACCAGCCGGACGGAGCCGGCGGTGCTGACGTGGGCGATGTGCACCGGGCAGCCGGTTTCTTCGGCCAGCAGGATGTCCCGGGCCACCATCACTTCTTCCGCGCACGCGGGAATCCCCGGCAGGCCCAGCACGGTAGACAGATAACCTTCGTGCATGACCCCGCCGGAAGCCAGGCTCTTGTCCTCACAATGAGAGATAATCGTCATGTTCAGCATGCCGGCGTACTGCATGGCCCGGCGCATCAGCCCGGCGCTTATTACCGGTTGGCCGTCATCGGAAAAGGCCACCGCGCCCGCTTCCTGCATATCGCCCATTTCAGCCAGCTCAGCGCCTTTGCTGCCGCTGGTAATCGCCCCGATCGGGTAGACGTTTACTTTGCCAGCTTTTCGGGCCCGGCCCCGGATGTAGGAGATGATAGCCGCGCAGTCGGCCACCGGATTGGTGTTCGGCATGCAGGCAATTGAGGTAAAGCCGCCCCGCGCAGCGGCACAGGACCCGCTGAAAATGGTCTCCTTGGCCTCAAAGCCGGGTTCGCGCAGGTGTACGTGCATATCAATCAGACCGGGGGTGACCAGCTTGCCGGCCGCATCCAGCACCTCGGCATCGCCGGCGCTTAAGTTGACGCCGGTTTTGGCGATTCTGCCGTCTATAACCAATAGGTCCAGCTCGCCAACTTTGCCGGTGGCCGGGTCAATCAAGGTCCCGCCCTTAATAAGTAATTTCATGCTGGCTGCCTCCTCCGGTGAGCAAGTATAAAACGGCCATGCGTACCGCCACCCCGTTAGTTACCTGTTCAGTAATCACCGACTGCAAACCGTCCGCTATCTCCGGGTCAATTTCCACACCCCGGTTCATCGGGCCCGGGTGCATCACCAGCGCATCCGGTACGGCCAGCTTGAGTCTTGCGGCATTAAGCCCGAACAGGCGGCTGTATTCGCGCACCCCGGGGAACAGTCCCTGCTGCTGTCTTTCCCGCTGGATCCTGAGGATATAAACCACATCGGCGCCGTCCAGCGCGTCTTCGATACGGCCGCACACCCGGGCGCCCATTTGCTCCACTCCCGGGGGCATCAGCGTGGCCGGCCCGGCCAGCCTCACTTGTGCGCCCAACCGGGTGAAGCCCCAGATGTTCGAGCGGGCAACCCGGCTGTGTAATATGTCTCCAATGATGGCCACCTTCAGCCCATTAATGCGGCCTTTCTTTTCATTTACGGTAAAGAGGTCCAATAAAGCCTGGGTCGGGTGCTCGTGGGCGCCGTCTCCGGCGTTAATCACGGCAGCCTTCAACGTGCGGGCCAAAAGCTCCGCCGCGCCGGCCAGCGGGTGGCGCAGCACCACTACATCTGCGCCCATAGCGGCGATGGTGCGGGCGGTATCCCGCAGGCTCTCACCCTTTTTGACACTGCTGGTCGCCGCCGTGATGCCGATCGTGTCGGCGCTCAGGTATTTAGCGGCCAAGTCGAAGGAAGCCCGGGTGCGGGTGCTGGCCTCGTAAAAAACAGTAACCATAGCGTGTCCACGCAGGGTGGGTACCTTTTTGATCTGCCGCTGGATGATCCCTTTCATTGGCAGGGCATTGTCTAAGATTAATTTTATTTCTTCGGCCGGGAGGTGCTGCAGCCCGACTAGGTCTTTGCCACTAAGGCCCATTTGTTTTCCCCCCTTATTTTAAAAAATAAGACCCCGCCTGGTTTGTTTTCCGGCTGAGGCCTGAAAGGGCTATCCGGGTCCTTCCCTTTCCGGTCTCACCTAGACCGTATATTTAAGGATGGAACCGGTTTTTTAATTTTTAAGCCGATTTGGTGCCGCATCACGAGAAGAATGGTCTGTTTTGCCAGTTTGCTCATATATTAATACACTATCCTCTTGGTCAATTTCCTGTAAATGCACCAGAATTGATTCCTTGTGGGAAGTCGGCACATTCTTTCCGATGTAGTCCGCCCTGATCGGCAACTCCCTGTGCCCCCGGTCAATCAATGCCGCTAACTGGATTACTTTGGGGCGGCCCAGGTCAATGATCGCGTCCAGGGCGGCCCTGATCGTGCGGCCGGTATAAATTACATCATCTACCAGGACTATTTTTTTACCGCATACAGGAAATGAGATCTCTGTGGACCGGATCAGAGGCTGGTGGGCCAAGGTAGTGAGGTCATCCCGGTAAAGCGTGATATCCAGGATGCCCACCGGTACCGACCGCCCCTCTATTTCCTTGATCCTAGCGGACAGGCGCTCAGCCAGGGGCACCCCCCGGCGCCGGATGCCAATTAAGGCCAGGTTGTCGGTGCCTTTGTTGCGCTCAATGATCTCATGGGCAATCCGGGTCAGTGAGCGCCGGATGCCTTCTTGATCCAGAATCTGTGCTTTTTCTTTAATCATATAAAACCCTCCACCCGACGGGAAGTGCGGTGTTCCCTTAAATGCAATAAAAAACCTGCTCACCACCGGTAAGCAGGCATAGTTGGCAAAAAAATGCCAGAGTTATGATCCCTTACCGGCCTCTCCGGACCGACTTCAAGGTCATTTACACCCTATATAGTTTATAAAAAAAAAAAGAAAGTGTCAATACATCATGACCTATTTATAATCGTAATGTTACAGATTAACTTTGAACCGAAGTCAATTTTTAGATATAATATTATACAATTAATCCTAGGGTCAAAGTGCGGAATTTCCGCAATTTGTTAATAGATTGGCAGGTGTGCTCATGTCTTTCATTAAAAATCCTTTGATTGTTGCCCTTGATGTGGACACTGTGGACGAAGCGGTGTCCCTGGCCGGTGCCCTGGCGCCATCTACCGGGGCGTTTAAGGTGGGCATGCAGCTTTTTAACAGCGCCGGGCCGGAAGCAGTCCGCCGGCTGATCGAAAAAAACGCCCCGGTTTTCGTGGACTTAAAACTGCATGACATCCCGAATACGGTGGCCGGCGCAGCCCGGGCTCTTACCAGGCACGGGGCGGCAATATTCAATGTGCACGCGGCCGGAGGCCGGGTAATGATGCAGGAAGCGGCTCGGGCGGCCCGGGATGAGGCCGCCAAGGCCGGAATCAAGCCCCCGCTGGTGATAGCCGTAACCGTTTTGACTAGCATTGACGAGGGCATGTTTAATCAAGAGTTGGGTATTCCCGGCACCATTGAAGAGCGAGTTGTGGCCTGGGCGAGACTGGCTAAGGAAGCCGGTATGGACGGCGTGGTGGCGTCACCCAAGGAAATAGCTGCGATTAGGGGGGCCTGCGGGAACAATTTCGTAATCATCACCCCGGGAGTCCGCCCGGCAGGGGCAGCCGCAAACGACCAGAAGCGGACGATGACCCCTGGTGAAGCGGTCAAGCTGGGCGCCGACTACTTGGTAGTCGGCCGGCCGGTCACTGCCGCCCCGGACCCGGTTGCGGCAGCTAAGGCGATCCTCCAGGAAATAGGAGTTTGATTATGCGCCGTTATTTAAGAAAATTTTTGTAGGGAGGTACATAATTGCTGACTAAAGATGAAATTACCACCATTTTAAAAAAAACCAAGGCCATGCTCACCGGTCATTTTAAGCTGACTTCGGGCCGTCATAGTGACCGCTATTTTCAGTGCGCGATGGTTTTGCAACATCCTGACCATACAGGGGTTCTTTGCGGGGAGTTGGCCCGGCGGTTTGCCGGTGAAAATATTTCTGTGGTAGTTGGCCCGGCGACGGGCGGCATTATTGTGTCCTATGAGGTGGCGCGGGCTCTTAACGTGCGGAGTATATTTAGCGAGCGGGAAGAAGGAGTCATGAAGCTTAGAAGGGGCTTTTCCATTACGCCCGGGGAAAAGGTGTTGGTGGTGGAGGATGTGATCACCACCGGCGGATCGGTGCTTGAGGTAATCGATCTAATCCGGAAACTGGGCGGTGAGGTTGTAGGCACCGGTGTGCTCGTAGACCGCAGCAGCGGCAAAATTGACCTGGGTGTGCGTACGGAAGCGCTACTGACCACTGCCGCAATCTCCTATGCTCCTGAAGATTGCCCATTGTGCCGGCAGGGGCTGCCGCTAGAAAAGCCCGGCAGTAGAAATATCTAAAGCTGATCAAGGTATAACTGCTGCACACGCGCGAGTATCTACAGCGGGCTTTAATTTCCGCCGCCCAGTCTTTCCACCAATTCTTCATCCGGTACAGCCATAATCGTTTTTTGCTGCCGGTAAATGACCATGCCCGGCCGCGCGCCTTTGGGTTTACTGACATGCTTTTTCAGCGTGTAATCCACCGGTACGTTTGTTGAGCTGTGCCCTTTACTGAAAAATGCGGCCAACGCGGCCGCCTCGGCTAGGGTGGAGGCGGGTATTTCTTTGCCTTCGGTCCTGATGATCACATGGGCGCCGTGGATGTCCTTGGTGTGCAGCCAAAGATCATTTTCCTGGGCTAATTTTAAGGTCAGGTAGTCGTTTTGTTTGTTGTTCTTCCCAACCAGTATTTGCAAGCCGTCTGAAGAAAAGAAAGAGAGGGGCTTTGGCACTAGCCGCTCTTTTTTCTTTTTTTTGCCCCCTGGTAAGGGAGGGGGGCTTTTGAGATAGCCCTGCTCAGTCAGCTCTAGTTTTATTTCCGCCAGCTCGGACAAATTGCTTACCTGCTCGAGGGCGTTTTTGATCCCTTCCAGATAGAGCATTTCGTCGCGGGCGGCGGCGATCCTTGGCTCCAGCGCGGTGCGCGTGTTTCTGGCCTTGATGTACTTTTTAAAATAAAGCTGGGCATTTTCCGACGGTGAGCGGTGCCGGTCCAGGGGTATGGTCACGGTCTGGTCACCGGTTTCATAATAATTTTGCAGGCAGGCCTCAGGCAGCCCCTGCTCAAGCCGGTACAGGTTAGCGGTAAGCAATTCCCCGTACAGTTTAAATTTGTCGGCCGCGGCGGTAGCTTTGAGGCTGGCCTGGTACAAGTCATGTTTCTTTCCTAGCCGGGACATTTCTTTTTTCAATATAGTTAAAACACGGTTTCGCCCCTTGTTGATTATTTCTGCCTGCTCCCGCTCCCAAAAGAATAGGTCCACCAGCTCGTTCATTTCCCCGTGCTTTGTGGCTAGCCCGGTGTGCGTAAGCTCCAGGGCAGCAAAATCCAGGGCCTGGCCTTTATTGCCGCAAGTCAGGCAGGGCGCAAAGCGGCCCTCTCGGGCCAGGGCCATTATTTGATGAATGGGCTCCCACAGGGACCGGAACTCGTATTCACCACAGTGATCCAGCAGGACATCCGCCGCCAGGTTGGCGCGATCAATAATTTCCCGGCAGGTGACTTTACTCAGCCCCTCAAAACGGCCCTGCAGCAGCTCTACGAGGGTAGTTTCCAGGGGTGCATCAAGACAGTGCCGGCGGAACTGTTCTTCATTAAAAAGCAGCGGGTTAAGTTTATTCTGGGAGGGCGGGGGCAGGTAGGGCTGACCCGGCAAGACTTCCCGGTACCTGCTGACGGCGTGCGAATAACGCTTAATGCCGTCAATAATGATATTTGAGACCGGCTCTACCAGGAGGATATTGCTGTGCTTGCCCATAATTTCACAGATGAGATGCTTGGGTAACCGGCGTCCCAGCTCATCCCACGCTTCGACCTTGATGAGCAGCATTCTCTCTAGTCCGGGCTGCTGCACGCTGATAATGCGGCCGCCCTCCAGGTGCTTGCGCAGCACCATACAGAAAACAGGCGCGGCGGCAGGGTTTTCCCTGGTGGTACCGGTCAGGTGGACCCGCGCGCTTTGGGCGTTGGCCGACAGGAGCAGGCGGCCCCGGAACCCTGGCCGGTGCACCACCAGAACGATTTCGTCTCTGGTGGGCTGATGGATGCGGTCGATCCGCCCGCCGGTAAGTTTTTCATCCAGCTCTTTGGTTATTGCCGCCAGAACCAGGCCGTCGTAAGGCATGTTTCTATCCTCCCATTGTCAATGATAATACATAAGTCTCATATACCCTATTTTACAATATCCTCTTCTAATTTTCACCTATCCGGAATAATCTTAACACACAGGTAAAATATGGATAAGAGGTGAAGAGTTATGTCCGGGCATTGGTACTCCTTAACCACGCCAGAAATTTCAGAACGTTTGCAAACTGACGAAAAGAACGGTCTGTCAGAGCCCGAGGCCAAGGCTAGAAAAGTTAAATTTGGCCCAAACGATTTGTCCTGGGCGCCCGGGGCGCCGCTTTGGAGTATTTTCATCAATCAGTTTAATAGTTATCTGGTATTAGTCCTGCTATTTGTAAGCGCTTATTTAGGGCTTTCCGGCGCCTATCCCCAGGCAGTTGCGATCATGATTATGATCGCAGCTAGGGCAGTTTTGGGGGTTATTAAGGAATGCCTCGCTGAACACTCAAAAACAATTTTAAGACAATTGACTGCATCTGAAGTTAAGGTAATCCGGGATGGCCGAAAACGTATGATACCCGCGTTAGAGCTTGTTCCGGGTGATCTTGTTTTACTTGAGAAAGGGGATTTGGTTCCGGCAGACATACGTCTGATAGAGGCAGACCGGCTGAGCATTGATGAACTGGCGCTGACCGAAGAGACCCGGCCGGTTGAAAAAGCAGCAGAGACACTACCGGATACTGAATTGCCCCTTACAGGTACTTTTAATATGGCTTACCAGGGCACAACGGTCACCGGGGGGAGCGGGCGCGGTGTGGTAGTCCAAACCGGTATGGCTACTGAGGCGGGCTTTAAGGCCTCTTTTGTTCGGGAGGACGGTGAAGAAGATACCCCGCTCCAGCGCCGTCTGGCTCAAATAACCAAGACAATGTCGGTTCCTTACCTACTTGTAGGCTTGCTCATAATAGCACTGGGCATAAGCAGGAGCGGGGAGACTGAGCAAATGCTCCTCTTGGTGATCTGTTTGGCTGCAGCTGCCGGTCCCTGGGATCTGCCTGCCGTAGTAACTTTGCACCAGGCTGCCGGGGCAAGGCGTCTGATCAGCCGCGGGGTTTTTATGCGCAAACTTTCGTCAATGGAAAAACTCGGTGATATTACGGTGCTTTGTACGAGTAAAACCGGAACGCTCACCCAAAATAAAATGACCGTGCGACAGGTTATTTTAGGTGGACAAGCCTTTCAGGTCACAGGAGAAGGTTATGATCCCAAGGGTAATTTTATTGGCGTATCAGACAGGCATAAACAACATTTCGACTTATTCATGAAAGCAGCCGCGCTATGCAATAATGCCCATTTGCAACGTGGTGATATTAGTGTGGCCGGAATTTTTAGGGGGCCGGCAGACAGGCGCCCGGTCGAAAAGTGGTCGATCAAAGGAGAGCCTACTGAAGGGGCGCTGCTGGTAATGGCAGCCAAGGCAGGTTTTTGGCGGGAGAGAATAGAAATAAAAGAAAAGCGGGCGGCCGAACTGCCCTTTAGCTCAGAACGTAAGCGGATGACTGTGGTATACCGGCGGCCTGCCGGAGAAATGGATGTCTTTGTCAAAGGGACGCCGGAAATGATTTTGGATTTATGCACTCATACCTACAAAAATGGCCGGATTTTGCCGCTCTCCGCCCGGGAGCGAAAAGAGCTGCTGCAGCAAATTGATTTGATGGCATCGGATTCCCAGCGGGTACTGGCCTTTGCCTGGCGTACATTACCTGCCAGCGCCGGCGATTATTCTGAAGAGCATTTAGAGCAGCAGCTGGTCTTTCTTGGCTTAGCCGGGATGACAGATCTGCTTCGGCCTGACGCGGTTAAAGCTATGCGCAGCTGCCGCCGGGCGGGAGTTAGGGTGACCTTACTAACTGGTGACCACCAGTCGGCAGCGCTGGCGCTGGCAGGCAAACTGGGTATTATTAATAATGGCCGGGTGCTAACTGGAACTGACCTGGATCAGGTGCCTGAGGCGCAGCTATTGGAACTTGTAAACCAGGTTTCAGTGTACGCCAGAGTTTCTCCTGAAAAAAAGCGGCGGGTTATCCAGGCCTTAAAAAAGTCGGGGCAGGTGGTGGCCGCAGCCGGCAGTGGGGGAGGCGACGCACCGGCGCTCAAAGCAGCCGACATCGGGATTGCAATGGGTATTAACGGCGCTAATTTAACCAAAGGAGCCGCGGACATAATTCTGGACGGTGATCATTTCAGCGGTATTATCGCCGCCATTGAAGAAGGTAGGGGTTGTTATGATAACGCCCGCAAAGTAATTAGTCACCTGCTTTCCGGCAGCGTTGGTTTGGTTTTGACTGTAATTGCCGCTGCTTTGGCGGGGCTGCCCGGGCTGTTGACACCGGTACAGATCCTTTGGGCCGGTTTGATCGCCGGCGCCCTTCCGGCTATGGCGCTCGGAATGGGGCCTGGTGACCCGGAGAGTATGGAGCGCACGCTTAGCCAGCCGCATTATAGTTCTGTTAAATTTATTACTCACGGCCTGGCCGGGTACATTGCCACCAAGGGGCTGATGATCAGTCTTTGTACCTTAACGATCTTCTGGATCGGCCTGTCCCTGGGGGGTGAAGCGCTGGCCCGCGCTATGGCTTTCAATACTCTTGTTTTTTGCCAGCTATCCTTTATTTTCAATTCTCGCTTATTGGAGTATACTGTTATAGAAAAGGGGTTTTTGTCAAATTTACCTCCAGTTGGGGCAGTGTTGATTTCAGTTGTCCTGCAGCTGTTGTTAAACTACGTGCCCTGGCTACAATCGAGCTTTCACACTGTTTACTTAAGCGGGTGGCACTGGACTTGTATTTTGGCGCTGGCAGTACTGCCTGCTGTCCTGGTTGCCCTGCGCCGCCACTTCACCGGTAGGACGGGGAAAAAAGTGGTGTTCTTGAAAGTGTAATTAGATAGAATAAGATCGATGGGTCGAGAATTATGTAGGCGAGGAGGCTTTAAACTTGCGTTTTACTAAGGTACAGGGTCTAGGTAACGATTTTATTTTAGTAAACTGTTTTAAGGAAAATATAGCGGAAAGAGATTTCTCAAAACTGGCCGTGCGGGCATGTGACCGGCACTTTGGCATCGGCGCCGACGGTCTGGTATTGCTTCTCCCTGCGGAGGTAGCCGACGTGAACATGCGTATATTTAACCCGGACGGCAGTGAGGCAGAAATGTGCGGAAATGTAATCCGCTGTGCGGCCAAGTATCTTTTTGAGCATGGCCTAGTCACAAAAAATCAGATTAAGGTGCAAACTCTGGCCGGGATCATGCGGCCCGAGTTGATCACAACTAGCGGCCAGGTACAACTGGTACGGGTGGACATGGGAAAACCACGTCTGGATCGCCTGGAGATACCGATGGCCGGGCCTCCCGGCCGGGTGCTCAGTGAACCGCTGGAGGCCGGCGGGGTCACCTATCAGGTCACTGCGGTTTCGATGGGCAACCCTCATTGCATCATTTTAGTTCCGGATGTGGAACAGATCCCCTTATCTGTAGCAGGTCCTGCCTTGGAGAGGCACAGTGTGTTTCCCAGCAGGACTAACGTTGAGTTTATTCAGGTGGTAAACCGTGAGGAAGTAAAAATGAGGGTCTGGGAAAGAGGAGCCGGAGAGACGATGGCGTGCGGCACCGGGGCCTGCGCCGCAGTAGTCGCCTGCGCGCTGAACGATTGTACCACAAGGCAAGTGACAGTGCATTTGCAGGCCGGAGACCTGTTGATCGAGTGGGGGGCAGACAATCACGTCTATATGACCGGGCCTGCCGAAGAGGTTTTTACCGGGGAATACCCGGTTTTGGAAAAATAACCATACGCACAAATAATTTTATCCATTAATGTAAATTAAACATGGTTATTATTGTATTCGGTCCATATTGAAGGACAATGAAAAATCATGTACAAATTTTATGCATAATGATAAAATATACGAAAGAAATTTTGGGCAGCAATAGAGAAAATGTAATATTTATTTTACCTGCCGGGTGCGATTAAGCTGAGGCGATATATTTTTATGTTATGTTATTAATCAAGGAGGAATATATGAGATGAGATTATCCGGTAGAGCACTTATGATCAACCCGTCCCCGACCATGGCCATAGACGCAAAGGCCAAAGCCATGAAAGCAAGCGGCATCAGCGTCGTAGGCTTTGGAGCAGGAGAACCGGATTTTGATACCCCGGATCACATTAAAGAAGCTGCTGTAGCTGCTATTTGGGGCGGTTTGACCAAATATACTCCCGTTGCAGGTACTATTGAACTAAGAGAAGCAATATGTAATAAATTTAAAGTTGATCAGGGACTCGACTATCAGCCATCCCAAATTGTTGTTTCTACCGGCGCTAAGCATTCTCTTTACAACGCCATCCAGGTCCTTGTGCAAGCCGGTGATGAGGTTATTTTACCCGCTCCCTACTGGGTAAGTTATTTAGAGCAAATAAAGCTGGCCGGCGCCGAAGCCAAAATAGTGGACACACAGGAGGTTAACGATTTTAAGATCACACCGGAAGAACTGGTGTCAGCGATTAACCAACGCACCCGCCTATTAATTTTAAATACCCCGAGTAATCCCACCGGGGCGGTGTATTCCGAAGCAGAACTGCGGGCGCTGAAGGAGATTATTATTAAGCATGATCTTACCGTTATTTCCGACGAAGTATATGAGAAAATAATCTACGACGGCCTCCGCCATGTTAGCATTTCCTCAATCTCGCCCGACCTGAAAGAGCATACGGTGGTTATTAACGCTGTTTCCAAAACTTACGCCATGACCGGCTGGCGGATTGGATACACTGCAGCGCCGGCATCTATAGCCAGTGCCATGGCTAGTTTACAAAGTCATTCCACCTCCAATCCCACCTCCATTTCTCAGGCTGCCAGCGTGGCGGCACTCAGCGGAGATCAGGAACCAGTTACCCAAATGGTTGAGGAGTATGAACGGCGGAGAAACTATATGTTGGAGCGGTTACTGGCTA
The DNA here is from genome assembly GCA_028702435.1 of Desulfotomaculaceae bacterium. Taxonomy (GTDB): domain Bacteria; phylum Bacillota; class Desulfotomaculia; order Desulfotomaculales; family Pelotomaculaceae; genus MVQL01. The sequence continues at coordinate 41,344 of JAQVOX010000002.1, forward strand.
TTCCCGGTGTTACCTGTACCCGGCCGGGCGGCGCCTTCTACTTATTCCCCGACGTAAAGTCATATTTCGGCAAAACATTTAAAGGAAAAGTTATTAACTGCGCCACCGACCTGGCTACAATCCTCTTAGAAGAAATACAAGTAGCTTTGGTACCGGGTGTTGCTTTTGGAAATGACGATTGTTTCCGCTTGTCTTATGCTGTTTCTATGGATAATATCAAAGAAGGCATGGACCGGATGACTAATCTAATGGAAAAAATACGTTAACCGGTTTCTGTTATAAGGTGTGGTTAATGTGGTAGTGAACCGTTTTAGCCCATTTTTTTATTAATGAAGGATTTTCCCCGGTTAAGGGCAAATAACATCAATTCCCTTTTGGCTTAATTAATTTAATTACAATAGACAATAATATAGTGAGGTAACTAAGACGATAAGTACCGGGTGGTGGAAAATTGTTAAAAAGTATGACCGGTTATGGCCGGGGAGAATCTATTGCGCGGGGTAAGAAATTTACTGTTGAGCTAAAGGCGTTAAACCATCGCTTTAGCGAAGTGGTATTACGATTGCCTCGTTCACTAATGCCGGTAGAGGACCGGATTAAGCGCTTGATTCAGTCACAGGTAGCTCGCGGCCGGGTTGACGGGTTTTTAGGGGTAGAAGATTGCGGTGAAAAAAGTGCTGCAGTGAAAGTTGACAAAGCATTAGCAGGAGCGTATTATAAGGCAATGAAAGACCTTCAGGAAGACATTGGAGTTGAAGGCAAGATTAAACTAAAGCATCTGGTCGCCCTGCCGGGTGTAATGTCACTGGAAGAAACTGCGGATAACCTAGATGAATGGTGGCCCACCGTACAGGAAGCGGTGGAGATGGCCCTGGAGAATTTAATCCAAATGCGGGTTGCTGAGGGAGAACGTCTGGCCGGTGACCTTTGGCAAAGGGTGGGACAAATATCCCAACTCAATGTAAAAATCCGAGAGAGGGCGCCGGTAGTAGTTGAGGAATATAGAGCCAGGCTGGAAGCGCGTCTGCATGATTTTATCCAAGACAGTAGCCTGGACACTACTCGCTTTGCTGCAGAAGCAGCGCTTTTTGCTGAACGTTCCAACATTACCGAGGAAACTGTACGGTTGGATAGCCACTTGAGTCAGGCTTATGCCTGCTTTGGCGCCGGTGCGGCTGTCGGGCGAAAGCTGGATTTTTTAATTCAAGAAATGAATAGAGAAATCAATACGATCGCTGCCAAAGCGAATGATATGGAAATCAGCCGGCTGGCTATAGAAGTGAAAAGTGAGTTGGAAAAATTGAGAGAGCAGGTTCAAAACATTGAATAGACAAGGCCGGCTAATGCGACCCTGCGGAAGACAATATAAGGGGGATCAAGATGGAGATCAAGTTAATTAATATTGGCTTCGGGAACATAGTGTCAGCTAACCGGATTATCTCTATTGTTAGTCCGGAATCAGCCCCGATTAAAAGAATCATTACCGAAGCCCGGGACCGGGGCATGCTAATAGACGCCACTTACGGGCGCCGCACCAGAGCGGTGATCATTGCCGATAGTGACCACGTGATTCTTTCTGCCGTGCAGCCGGAAACCGTAGCCCATCGCTTGGTATCCAAAGAAGCCCCGTCTCAAACTGAGGACTAAGATGAGCCGGTCAACAGCGTCGCCAAAAGGCGTGCTATTTATTATTTCCGGGCCATCAGGAACTGGGAAGGGAACTATTTGCAAAGCTCTACTGCAGAAAGATCCTGCTTTACGGTTATCCGTTTCCACAACTACCAGGTCCCCAAGGAATGGTGAGATAGAGGGAGACCATTATTACTTTTTTAATAAAAAAGATTTCAAGAAAATGATTCAGAAAGATCATTTTCTTGAATGGGCTGAGGTTTATGGTAATTATTACGGGACCTCCCGGCAATCTGTACTGGGAATGCTTGACCAGGGAAGCGATGTCATTCTCGAAATAGATATACAAGGCGCCCTTCAAGTAAAAGATAAATTACCTGCGGCGGTACTCATTTTTATTGCGCCTCCGTCCATGTCTGAGTTGAAATCACGCCTGTTTTCCAGGGGTACCGATTCCTTGGAGGAAATTCAAAGGCGCTTAAGCTGTATGGTTGATGAATTAAAACTAGCCGGCCGTTATGACTATATAGTAATCAACGATAATTTTGAGCAGGCGCTAGACAAAGTCCGGGCAGTTATTAGTGCTGAAAAGTCACGCTCAAGGCATTTTAAGTCTTTTTTGGCACAATTTGCACAGTATTAGCACAGTATTAAGTGAGGGGAAGTTATGAACCAAACAACTCTCGATGAGCTTATGGAAAAAGTAGACAGCCGGTACACTCTGGTGGTGGTGGCAGCTAAACGGGCCAGGGAACTCACCGAGAGAGGAAGCACTGATTCCGACAACTCTGTTGATAAACCGGTAACCATTGCATTAAAGGAAATTAAGAACAATAAAATCAAGTGGAAAAGGGCCGGTGACGGCATTAAGTAGTCAGGGAGGAAGAAAATGCTGACTGGGAAAAACATAACTATCGGCGTAACCGGTGGGATCGCTGTTTATAAGGCAGCCCAGTTGGTAAGCAACCTTGCTGTCTCTGGAGCTGCGGTAAGGGTAATGATGACTGAGTCTGCCCGGGAATTTGTAACGCCACTTACCTTTCAGACCCTCTCCGGACGCCAGGTGTATACAGACTTGTTTGCGCGGCCGGCAGGCGGGGCAGTGCAGCATATAGATCTGGCAGCATCGTCTGATCTAGTGCTCCTGGCTCCGGCTACAGCAAATATTATTGGTAAGATCGCCTGTGGTATTGCCGATGATTTAATATCTACCGTAGTGATGGCGACAAGTTGCCCGATAATCATCTGCCCGGCCATGAACGTAAATATGTATAACAACCGGGTAGTCCAGCGTAACCTGGCCAGTTTGCGCGGCTTGGGTTATCATTTTGTTGAGCCCGGCGTGGGGCGGCTGGCCTGTGGCGCCGAAGGCCGTGGTAGACTGGCCGATTTGGAGCTAATCATGGATAAAATTAATTTTATCCTGGCTAACGAGAAGGATTTGCAAGGGCTATCGGTGATGGTTACCGCCGGGCCAACGGTAGAACCGGTTGATCCAGTTCGCTACTTAACCAACAGAAGTTCAGGTAAAATGGGCTATGCCGTAGCTGATGCCGCAGCCAGGCGTGGGGCTAGGGTCGTTCTAATCAGCGGCCCGGTAGAACTAAAACCTCCTGCCGGCGTCGAAGTAATCCCGGTGCAAACAGCAGCTGAAATGCATGCTGCGGTACTGGAAAGATTCTCATCAGTTGATGTTGTAGTCATGTCTGCCGCTGTGGCTGATTACCGGCCTAAGACAGCTGCAACACAAAAAATAAAAAAACACGGAGAAACCCTGACGATCGAACTGGAGAAAAATCCTGATATTCTAGCAGAATTGGGCAGAATCAAGAAACACCAACTACTGGTAGGCTTTGCTGCCGAAACCGAGGATTTAGTAAAAAATGCTCAAAAGAAGGTATCCGCAAAGAACCTGGAATTGTTGGTAGCCAATGATGTCACTTTGCCCGGAGCCGGTTTCGGCACGGACACAAATATTGCCAAGCTCGTTTTCCCTGATGGCAGGTTGATCTCCTTGCCCAAAATGGATAAGCTGGCCCTGGCGCACACCATTTTAAACGAAGTGCCGGTTTTAAGACGAGGCGGCAAGGTAAACCATATTGTACCTTTGAGCTGAATAATAGAATGGATAAATACAAGTTGGATCTATTATGATCATTTATTTGCAGTTTACTGTTTTATGATATTTTTTTTAAGTTTTTGGAAATTAACTATATTCACCTAATTATTTTGTTAATGTATTCACCAATAATCCCGCTTATGCGGGATGTTTTCATTTTCACTTATGAAAAGGAAATTGGGGACATGGTGTGGAATATATATAATGATTAGACCAATAATCGTATAAAAAGAGAGCTCAGAAGGGTATCTGTGTTCATTTAGAAAGGGGGTCTCACCGGTGATACTCAAGGCGCTGATTGTCGACAACGATTATCCTGCCAGGCAGGAATTACGATTAGCTCTTAGCAATTTCAGCAATATTGAAGTCATCGGTGAAGCAACTAATGCCCATGAGGCTTTAGAGTTAATTAAAGCATTAGAATATCAGGTTCTTTTTCTTGATCTGGCAATACCCGGGATTAGTGGCATGGAACTGGTTAAAAAACTCCAGGACCTGCAAATACAACCCCATATAATAGTTGTCACTGCCTGTAAGGAATATGCTATTTCTGCTTTTGAAGTAAACGCTGTGGACTACCTCTTAAAGCCGGTGGATCCGCTGCGCTTAAAAAGGGCGGTAAAAAAGGTGACCAAGCTGGTACATAATGCAGCAATTCTGGCAGAAGTGGCAGCTACATCTGATTCTCCGCGCAGACCTGTCAGCGAGAAAACGAAAAAGCTACCGCAGCGACAGAACTCCAACTACATCAAAATAGATCGCATCCCGGCAGGGAGACAGGGTAAGATTGTTCTGGTAACTGAATCAGATATATTTTATGCTTTTACCGAGCAGGATTATGTTTACATCAAAACCAACGATGATAAACTTTTTACCCGTTTCACATTGAAAGAGCTGGAAGCCAGGCTCAACCAGCAGATTTTTTTTCGAACCCACCGCTGTTATTTGGTAAACCTGCATAAAGTAAAAGAGATTGTGCCTTTTTTTAACGGGACCTATAACCTTATTGTTGAAGATAAGGAAGGGAGCGAAGTTCCGGTAAGCCGGGCTCAGGCAAAAAAACTTCGAAAAATCTTAGGTTTTTAAACTAAGATCATATAAAATAATACACAGGCAACAAAAATGCTGCCATGTTTTTACTCTCTGGGAGGTTTTTTCTTTTTACTGACTAAAACAGGAGTGGATAATTTGCTGGGGAAAAATGAAGATCACTTGCCGGTTATCGGATTAGCCGGAATAGGCACGGATATAATCGAGATCGAAAGGATAAAAAAAGCGGCACAGCTTAATGGTGACCGTTTTTTTAAAAGAGTGTTTACAGCTTCCGAACGAAATTATTGTGATTCCAAGCGGGATCGCTTTGCCTGCTATGCGGCGCGTTTTGCTGCTAAAGAGGCCGTGTTAAAAGCCATGGGTACCGGTCTTGCCGGTTCTCGCTGGACTGATGTTGAGATCAGTCGGAAGGACGGAGCTGGCCCTGTAGTACTGCTGCATGGCGCCACTGCTGCTCTAGCGGCTGAAAAAGGAATCATTAGGCTGCTGCTGAGCATATCCCATGACCGGGGCAGGTCTCTGGCTTTTGCGGTGGCGATAAGAGAGGAGGCGTAAAAATTTGCGGGTAGTAACTGCTGCTGAAATGAAAAAATTAGACCAACTGACCATTGAGGAGTACGGTGTGCCTGGCCTGGTTCTGATGGAAAACGCCGGGCGTCAGGTAGTTGAAGTAATCAGACAGGTGCTTGGCAATGTGCGGGGCAAAGTAGTAACGGTGTTTGTAGGCAAGGGAAACAATGGGGGAGACGGCTTTGTGATCGCCCGCCACCTGTCTAATATGGGTGCAGAAGTTAAAGTGCTGGCGCTGGCTGATGTGAAGGAGATTAAAGGAGATGCTGCAGTAAATCTTGAAATTTGGCAAAAGATGGGGCAAGGGGTTTACTCGCTGCACCAAATCGACGGTATCAATATCGTCCGTCTGGTATTAATGAACACAGATTTAATCGTCGATGCTATTTACGGCACCGGTTTTCACGGTAAAATGCGTGAAAGGGTGGGGAGGATTGTTGAGGTACTGAACGGAAGCGGCAAACCGATAGTTGCCGTAGATATTCCGTCCGGGCTGGAGGCTGATACAGGTAGGGCACATGGACCGTGTATTCAAGCAGCCCACACGGTTACCTTTGCCCTTCCTAAATTAGGATTAATACTTGAGCCTGGTGCAGATTACGCCGGCGAGCTGCACGTGGCAGATATCTCAATTCCGCCTGCGCTTATTGAAAAAGAAGCGCCGCAGCATTATTTAATCACCGCTGAATTGGTCAAAGAATGGCTGCCCCCGCGCCCGTCGGCAGCCCATAAGGGAAGCTTTGGACGGGTGTTGGTGGTGGCCGGCTCACGGGGAATGACGGGGGCTGCCTATCTGGTTGGCGAATCTGCGCTTAGATCCGGGGCCGGACTGATTACAGTAGCAGTGCCAGAGTCTCTTCACGATATTATGGAGTCTAAACTCAGTGAGGTAATGACTATTCCATTACCTGACACAGGTAATGGAAGCCTGAGCCGGAGCGCGCGTCAAAGCATTTTAACCTTATTAGAAAGTGCCGGTGTGCTGGCCCTTGGTCCGGGAATATCCACTTTACCTGAGGTGGTGGCTATGGTACGGGAATTGCTGCCGTCGGTGCGGGTCCCATGTGTATTGGATGCCGATGCTTTAAACGCCCTGGCCGGAGAGGTTGAAATTATGAGAAAAGTGCAGGCTCCGGTAATAATAACGCCCCACCCGGGTGAGATGGCCCGCTTAATGAATATAACTACCACGGAGATTCAAGAGAACCGGTTATCGGTAGCTGAAAAGGCGGCAGTTACCTGGAATGTGATAACGCTGCTTAAAGGCGCCCGGACGGTAGTGGCAGCTCCCAATGGGGCCATTTATATTAACCCTACCGGCAATCCCGGCATGGCTACCGGTGGCAGCGGCGATGTGCTAACCGGAGTAATAGCGTCACTTATTGCCCAGGGTTTGGAACCGGTCCAGGCAGCCTCGGCGGGTGCTTTTATCCATGGCCTGGCCGGCGACCTGAGCGCTAAGGAAAAAGGAATGATCGGGCTGACAGCCGGAGATATAATTTCCAATCTTCCGGCGGCAACCAGGGAAATAGTAGAAAGACAGTAGCCCGCTCTTTTTATTGATATATCATCTTTTGGTATGATTCGCTGAATTAAAGCGGAAGCAAGGGTGGTTTGGTTATATGCCTGCCTTTCCAGTTTGGGCTGAAATAGATTTGGGCGCAATTGCTCATAACGTACAGGAAATCCGCAGAGTGACCACCCCTGCGGCTAAAGTGCTGGCGGTGGTTAAAGCCAACGGCTACGGTCATGGCGCAGTTGAAGTAAGCCGGGTCGCCCTGGCCAACGGAACCGAATGGCTTGGCGTAGCCAGGGTTTCGGAAGGTGTGGCCTTGCGCGAGGCTGGAATAAATGCGCCGGTACTGGTCTTAGGCTACAGTCCTCCTGAGCAGTCCCAAGAAGTGATACGCTACCGGCTCTCACAGACAGTATACACCTTTGACATGGCTTTAGCCTTGGCAGAAGCTGCGGGGCGGGAGGGCACGCGAGCCAAGGTTCATGTTAAGGTTGATACCGGTATGGGGCGCATTGGCTGGTTGGCCGGCCCGGATGTAGCAAGTGAAATCCTAAATCTAGCCCGCATACCCCATCTTGAAATAGAAGGGGTTTTTACTCATTTTGCTGCCGCCGATATTACTGAGCCAGGGTATACCATTTCCCAGTTGGAGCGTTTTCTTGAAATTACCACTGCGCTGCGCCGGGCCGGCCTTGAGGTTCAGTTTAAGCATACAGCCAACAGCCCGGCCTTATTAAAAATGCCGGAAACCCACCTGGACCTAGTCCGGGCAGGAATAATTGTTTACGGGCTTTACCCTTCAGATGATTTTGAGCAAAGCATAGTTAATCTTGTGCCGGCAATGAGCCTGAAAGCAAAAGTTGCTTATGTCAAAAAAGTACCGTCCAGTTTTAGTGTTAGCTACGGCTGCACCTATAAAACTGCCGGGCCTTCGGTTATTGCCACTTTATCTGTTGGCTATGCTGATGGCTACTCCAGGCGGCTTTCTTCAAAGGGGGAGGTATTACTGCATGGCCGTCGGGCGCCGGTTATCGGAAGAGTTTGCATGGATCAGATTATGGCAGACGTTGGCCATATCCCTGAAGTAAAAATGGGAGATGAGGCTGTTCTAATCGGCAGTCAAGGCAGTGAGGAAATAACAGCCGATGAAATTGCTTTTAAAATAGATACTATCAATTATGAAGTAATATGCATGGTTAGTCATCGGGTTCCTAGGGTTTACCCTTAATTCCATATATTTACACAACCGGCTCAAAATGTTATAATGATAAGGTCATAGGGAAGTGTCGGGAACACAGTGAGGTCTGAAGCCCGCTGCGCGGTTCGATTCCGCGTTTCCCCTAAAAAGGAAGCCCTGGCTTTTGCTGGGGCTCTCCCTATTTTATAGTTTGTTAGCGCACCGGTTGTAAAAAATATGGTAATAAAAAAGCACCTTGGGCACATATTTGATTTCAGCACGGCATACTTTCTAGAAAAAGAAAGGATGGGGCTGGATTTTGCGTAAATTTGCCCATCATGTGCACATAAGAAAAAGGTATATAATCGCTTTATTACTGCTACCAGCGTTACTAATTTCAGGGTTCCAGAAAGTATCTTCTTACTTTGAAGAACAGCATATTGCTGCTCTTTCTTGGACGGTAGCGAATAAACTGATTGTTATTGATCCTGGTCACGGCGGGCTAGATCCGGGCGCATTAGGCACTACGGGAATTCATGAGAAGGATATGGTATTGGAGGTTTCCAAAAAACTAGCCTTAATATTACAGGAAGCCGGTGCGGAAGCGGTGCTTACCAGGGAAACCGACCGAGACCTTAGCGATCCCGTAGCTGATTATTCATATCAAGCAAAAATACAGGATTTGAGTCGCCGGGTGGAGTTGGCCAATAGCCGCAATGCCGATATTTTCGTGAGCGTTCATGTCAATAGTTTTTCCGACCCGCGAGAAGACGGCCCTCAAACATTTTCCCAACCAGGATCGGCAGAAAGTAAAAAGCTGGCCCAGGCGATTCAATTTGAATTTAATCGTTTTCTGGCTAACCCGGGCCGGGAAGCCAAGCAGGTTGATTATTTTGCCAACCGGATGACCAAGATGCCCAGCACCATTGTTGAAATTGGGTTTATTACCAATCCCAAAGAAGAGAAATTATTGCTTGACGAGCATTATCAAAACAAGGTAGCATGGACCATATACGCCGGCATAGTCCGTTATTTTGCCCAGCCCAAGCCCGCTTTCGCACTTCCTTAATCACCCCCGGCCAACATGATCAAACCATAAAAAAGCAGGACCCCCTAGCGTTACTTTTTTCATGTAAATTAAAGCAGGAGTTTATGATTAATATATCGAATTAACAAAA